>JAGDMX010000301.1 GCA_017860725.1 Chloroflexota bacterium
GGCATATACCGGATCGCCCAGGTTGGCGAAGAAATCAAGCCCCTCGTTCCCGGGCCAACCAAGATCCTTATAGTATTCGGGGTTATCGCCGAAATTTTGGGTTATGATTGCGTCGGCGACCGGCCAGTATAGAAAAGACCAGGCATTATCGAAGGGCGCGAATTTGGTATCGCGGATTTGCGCCCCTGAAGTACAGCAAGGGTTAAGAACCTGGTCTGGGATGCCAGACTTCAAATAGCATAGACCGGCCGTTTTTAGACCGGAAGCGGGTTCCACAAAAGTAAAAGACTGACAAGAACCATCTTTCATACACAGGGATGAGCAGGCCCTTGCGCTTGCAGCAGCGAGGTTCGCATAATCCATCCCAGGCCGGTCGGTGTTCGTCTTAAGCGTAAAAACTCGCACCGCTGGTATCGTGGTCGATAATGGGGTTAGCGTTCTTAATGTCGAGTTTCCACTCGATCCTATATAATACAATCCATTATCGCCTTCGACCACCCAACCAATCGATGATCCATCTGTAAACTTGATTTCATTTTGGTCGACTTGTATCTGCCACATGATGACCGTACTTCTCGTTTGTCCACCAACGACACATACCGGTTCACTGATAAGCTGGAACTTCGTTCCATATAGCAATTGTCCAATCTGATTCACGCCTGTATAAAGTCCGGTTTCATGAACATTCAGCCTATCTACCAAAACTTTGGCCTCATCACCCATTTTAAGCGGCAAGGGCGTCGGCGCACCCGGACACCACGGAGTGGCTGTGGGGCTTACATAAGCTGTAACAGTAAAAACAGGAGAAGGAGTGCCCGGTTCGAGTGCAAGTACACCCGCAGTCGGCGTGTTGGTAAGTCAGGTTGGGATAGCGATCTTTGGCCGCCCGGCTGAGCGCCAGCCACAGCCCGTAGTTATCCGCCAGCAGCTTGCGCACCCAACTCTGCCAATCGCCGCTGGTGCGGAATTCGCTCGTAATCCGCTCCGGCAGAGGCGTCGGGGTGGGTATCTCAGTATCGGTCGGGGTGGGTTGAATCGCACCAGGCGGCCCCATGATGCCCTCAGTGGGCTTTTCGGTTGTCCGGGGTGTGTTGGTTGGGCGCCGCGTGGGCGTGGGGCCGCTGGTCGCCTGGGGCACCCGGGCTGCCGTGCTAACAGTTGAGATGCTGCTGGCCGTGACAGATACAGATGTGGGGCTGGCAGTAGCTGCTGGTGCTTTGCGCGATAAGGCTAGGCCCCAGATCCGTTCGAGCTCATCCAGGGCGTCCCCGGATAGCTGAGCATCGGCAGATTGCCCGCTCGCCAGGTCGCGGGTATAAATGCGCGCCAGCAGGCGGGCGTGCTCATACAGCAGGGAGGGATTGTACTGCCCCGGCCCGCTGAGCATTTGGTTGGCGGCAATCGCCTGTCTGTACGGGCGGTCTGCCCTGTCTAGATAAGCGGCATCTTCCATCGTGGAAGGTCTTGGCGCTAATTTCCGCCCGCGCAGCCAGTTATCGAGCATCACCGACAGGTTTTGGATTGTTTGCAGGTCAGCCGGGCCGCCAGCGCCAGTCCCATTCTCGTTTTCAAGGCATTTCAGACTGCCCACCATCGCCTCCAGCAGCGGGGTGGTCTCGCCGGTCTCCTCCACGTCGGCCAGGGTCTTGGAAATTTCCAGGATGACGAACCTGATGTCCTGCAGCTTTACCTGCCCGCAGTCCTGGGCCGGAAACAGGGCCAGCTGCTCGTCGCGCGTTAAAGAGTAGAACTTATCGATCGCCTGCGGGTCGTAATCCGAGGGTAGGATCAAGCCGCGCGCCCGGATCACCCCCGCCAGCGCCCCCAATCGGGCCGGTGGGCGGTCTGCCTGAGGGAACTCGCGCATCCGGCTTTCCACCTTGGCTCCTACCAGAACCCCATCGTACAGCAGGATCACGACCGCAGCCAGCGCTAGCACCCCAGCAATGACGGCCGCTACCGTCGGCCAGGGCGTGGGCATGTTCTTGCGCACCCAGGCACGGTTGAAGGCACGCCCGTAAATGCGGTTGCGCACCTGCAGCCGGCCGTCCTCCACCTCCACCAGCCCGGACAGCTTGAGTTGGTTTTGGACGATAGACTGCCCGTCGTCATGTACTGCCCGTCCGCTGATCACTTTGCGGTAGATGCTGAGCAGTTGACTTCGCTGCGGGCTGGAGAGGATGCGGTCCTGCACAAAACGCAGGTTATTATCGTTCGTACGGGCCTCCTCTTTTAGGAACAGTCGTTCCACCAGGAGATCCACCTCGGCGTCATTCCAGTCCTTTTGTGGTTCTTCTGCCACTGCCTTGCACAGGCGCTGCGTCAGATAAGGATGCCCACCGGTCCAGTCGTAGATGCGCCGGAAGATTTGCTCGCCTTGGATCGGGTGCAGCACCTGTAATCCCTGACGCAACACATTCGCATCTTCCAGGCTGAACTCTTGCAGGGCAATCCCATACCCAATGTTGAAGGGGGTGATGTTCTTATCCTTGATCAGTTCAGTAGGAGCGGCCACGCCCAGCATGGCGAATGTCAGGCGTTGAAAGGCCGTCCGGTCGGAGCGATGATTGTACACGGCGCGGATGGCGGCGAAGAAATCATCCCGGAAGTCCAACTTAAGCATGTAGTCGATCTCGTCGATGAAGATCACAACTCGCCCTTTAATAGTTCCCAACAACACCTCTTCGAGGAATTCCAAGAAGCGCACCACGTTGCTCATTGCCTTGCGCTCATCCCACCAGGCTATTTCATCCACCGGCAGCTTTAGCGTCCGGCGTATCTGGTTTAACAAGCCCAGGTACCACTGGTCGACTTCCAGCGCCACACTGCCGATTTCGTTCAGGTCGATCTTGACCGTGCGCACTCCTTCCTTTTCCAGCCGGTCGGCAGTGCGGTACATCAAGCTGGACTTACCCATCTGGCGCGGTGTGAGCACGAAGCAGAATTCTCCACGTACCAGCCGCCCTAGCAGCTCGTCATCCATCGGGCGCTTGACGTATGATGGAGCTCTCAAATCCATCGTCCCGCCATCGATGAAGAAATCTGCACCCGCGAATTTATCTATTTCGTCTGGCGTGCCTAGGTCCTTCATTTGTGCGCCTCGAAGTATCGCCGGTATAGCTCACAGCGAAAGCGATAGCAGTCCCCATCGGCTGACAAGAGACCGGCTCGCATCAGCCGGTAGGCAGCCTGCTCGTCCGAACAACGCCCGCTACGCAGCACCTGGCGCACGGCCTCCTTCAGCTCGGGAGCGTCCAGGCAGCGCCAGTAGTAGTAGCGCAAGTGGTCGCCAAATGGGCCCATGTCGGTCGGGGCAGTGCGCTCCAGTTCAGTCCACGACTGCTGGTCCACCACCAGGTGATAAAGCGCCTTGCGCGTCAGGTAGGGGTGCCCGTTCAGCAGCGCCACCATCCGGGGAAAGTCTGCCTCCCCCAGCGGTGAGCCGTGCCGGGTATTCAGATCAGCCGCCTGCTCACTTGTGAAGTCTAGCAGGTTGAGCGTCAGCCCAACGTTGAAGGGCGATTGGCTGATCTCGCGAATCAGCAGGTAAGGTTCGGTGGAGATGACCAGCACCAGGTTTAAGCGTGACCACAGCTCGCTGTCGGCACGGTTATTGTGCCACACGCGCAGCAGACCGAAGAAATCACTCGCATAGGCGCGTGTCACCAGCCGGTCAGCTTCGTCCATGGCCAGGATCAGTTGCTGCGGACCTGGCTGGGATAGCACCAGGTCTTCCATGAAGCAGCTCAGTCGGTTGTGCACACCCAGGCGGCTGTTCCACACCCGCTCCAGGTCGGCAGGATCCAGTTCCAGCTTGTAGGCGATATTATCCGCCATCCAGCGCAGAAAGCTTTCATACGACTCCAGAATCGCCCGGTCGACGCTCTGCAAGTCAAGCTTCACCGTCCGGCAGAACGCCTCCTGCTCCAACCGTTTTTTACGGGCATGGTGCAGTCCTCGCTCCAGCAGCGAGCTTTTGCCGCACTGGCGTGGGGCGCGAATAGTAGTCGTGGTACCCTGGCGCGACACTTGGCGCTTGAGCTGCGGGTCGGCCTCGCGTTCAATATACAACTGGTCGCGCACCCGTAGCGCTCCTCCTGGGGCATCTAGCTCTTCCAAAAAGCGCGGATCGAACGCCGGCAGCGGCGCCGAGATCGACTCGCCATCCCGCATGGGTCGCCCGTCCTCACTGATCACCAATTCCTGCTGAAGCCCTCTCTCCACCGCCGGCGCCGCAAACCGCACTGGTTCCTTATCGGGCAGTTCGCCAAGAATAGCCGATTGGGTTTCCTCAACCACTTTCTCGTTATCCACGCTGCTATTCCAGCAAATGTACTGGAAATTAAAAAGGTACTGGTCGATCGTATATGGCAGCATCTCCTCGTAGTTCACACGTATGGGCAGGATGCGCGGCTTGCCCTGTTTGCTGCGGTACTGGTAGGCGCGGTGTACCTCCGCCTGCACCATTTCGCTGTCGGCAGACTGGCGCGAGAGCAACATCACCACAAAGTCGCTGGACTGGATTTGCCGGTCGATCTCTTCATGCCAGGCCGTGCCGACTTGCATCGAAGTGTCGATAAACACCTTGTGGCCTTTTTCGACCAGGCGCCGGTTCAGGTAATTCGCCAGTGTCTGGTCCGGCTCGATGTCCCGCTTATAGGACAGGAATATTTTTACAGGCGTGCTGCTCATTCCGACCTCCCTCAAAACACGTTGCCATCTTCCGCCCGCATATACAAAACCGGCGTGGCAAACTCACGATTGTCCAGTCCGAACTCCAGGGAAATGGCATTCCTTGCTGACTGGGCAGCCCAGTCGATCGGTTTTTTGGCTGCGATCGTTGTATAGAAGTCTTCGAAGAAGACTTTAGCTGTTTTCATTAACACACTGTACTGCATCGCCACCACGGCCGGCGTCCCCCGCCGCACCAGCTGCGGAGCGATCCCCATGAAGCCCTGCGGGTTGTCGCTTTCGGCGCTTTCACAAGCAGTCAGGCTAACCAATCCCAGGTTGTCATCAAAACCCTGGAATAGATTGGCAAATCTCTGATCATCTACGAGCCAGGTCGCCTGCGTACTTTCATCGACCAGTGCGATATAACCTTTGCCCTCCCGG
>JAGDMX010000302.1 GCA_017860725.1 Chloroflexota bacterium
CTGACCGAGCAGCGCCGTGAGGAAGCCCAAGGGGCTATACAGCCGATCTATAGCCCGCCGGACGCCAGTATCGCTCGCCAAAAGCTGGAGCGACTACGCGCTGCCCAGGCTTTCATCACCTCTGTTCGCTCCGACGCCTACGCCACACCGCAGCAGAAGCTGGATGACCTGGCAGCGCTGGAAGATATGCACCTCTCTTCCACCACTGCCATCAGCCTGTTGGCTTTAAGCGATGCTCGCTGGCAGATCATCCAACAAGAGGCGCTGGTGGCATTGGAGAAGGTCATGGGCACCCCCATCCATCCGGATGAGCTGGAAAATGCCCGGGAACTGGTCCCCAGCCTGGTCAGCTTGACCCTGCCCGAGAGTCAGGCCAATCTGGCTGCCGAGCTGGCATCTGCCTTTGTCTCACCGAACGTGCAATTCAGCGCTGAGATGACTGAGTCCGCTCGCCAGGAAGTCATTCAAGCGATCCAACCGGTTATCCGGCGTTTCATGACTGGCCAGACTGTAGTCCAGAAAGGCCAGGTTATCTCTGCCGCCGATTTAGAAGCGCTCGAGCAGCTCGGGTTAATTGAAGACCGCCAGAGCTGGGAGGATCTGGCCAGCGCAGCCGTTTTGACCCTGCTGATCGCGGCGTTGGTAGTGATCTATCTGGTGCGCGAGCGCAAGCTAGCCCGCGACTGGCGCAACCTGACTATTATGGCGGTTTTGTTCCTGGTCTTCCTATTTGGCGCCCGCCTGATTATCCCGGCGCACACGATTATGCCGTACGCTTACCCTCTCTCGGCTTTTGCGCTGACAATATCGATCTTGTTTGGAGCCGAAGTGGCCATAGTGACTACCCTGCCTCTGGCAATCCTGTCTACCTATGGACTGCCCAATGCTCTGGAGCTAACCTTATATTACACCCTGAGCAGCTTGTTTGGTATCCTGGCGCTGGGACGGGCGCGTCGCATGTCATCCTTCTTCCTGGCAGGCCTGGCAGTCGCCTTCTCTGGGACCTTGATCGTCTGGATATACCATCTGCCACTGCCAACCACAGACAATATCGGCCTGGTCACGCTGACTGGGGCAGCCTTCTTCAGTGGCCTGTCGGCAGCCAGCCTAACGGTGTTATTGCAGTACATCCTGGCCAATTTCCTGGGGATGATTACCCCGATGCAGTTGATCGACCTCAGCCGTCCCGACCATCCTCTGTTGCAGCGTATTTTGCACGAAGCTCCAGGCACTTATCAGCACAGCCTGCAGCTTGCCAACCTGGTGGAGCAGGCCTCCGAGCGCATCGGCGCCGACCCGATGCTGGCCCGGGTTGGGGCACTGTATCACGATGCTGGCAAGGCGCTCAACCCCGGATTTTTCATCGAAAACCAGCTTCCTGGAGACCCCAATCCACATGAGGAGCTGGATCCCACGACCAGCGCAGCCATTATTATTCGGCATGTCAGCGACGGGATGGAGCTGGGCCGAAAACACCACCTGCCGCCCAGCATCCTTGCCTTTGTCTCTGAGCATCACGGCACCATGCTCACCCGCTATCAGTATGTACGGGCGGTTCAAGCTGCCGGCGGCGACGAAAGCCAGATTGATAAAGATCTGTTCCGCTACCCGGGTCCACGCCCGCAGAGCCGCGAAAGTGCAATCCTGATGTTGGCGGATGGCAGCGAAGCCCGCGTGCGCGCCGAGCGCCCAAAAGGCGAGGAGGAGTTGCGCCGGGTGCTGAAGGAAGTCATTAGCAACCGGGTCAGCACAGGCCAGCTGGATAGCACCCACCTGACGCTGCGCGATCTGGATATCATCCAGGAGTCGTTTGTCGCCACACTGCGCGGCATGTACCATCCGCGCATTGAATACCCGCCCATGGAAAAAACGGCCTCCAGCGAGATTGCCACTCGTCCGGTGACACCCGCGATCGACTCCCAGCCCACAACTCCCTCTGCTGAAAATCGCTCGAGTATGCAGGCCAGCCAATGATCTACCTGCAGGTTCCAAAGACCCTGGGTGTCCCCGCCGAAACCCTGGCAAAAATTGAGGCTGCTGCTCAGGAAACCCTGGTACAAGTCCGCGCCGGACTGGATGCTGAGCTTACGGTGGTACTGAGCGACGACGCCCAACTGCACGAGCTCAACCGGCAGTTCCTGGGCATAGATGCCCCCACCGACGTGCTCTCATTCCCGGCAGACGAGCTTGACCCCGACAGTGAAACCCTGTACCTGGGCGATGTACTTATCTCATATCCGCGTGCTAAAACCCAGGCGGCAGCGGGTGGGCACCCTGTATCTGCCGAGTTACAGCTGCTAACCGTTCACGGTGTGCTGCATTTGCTGGGCTATGATCATGCCAGCGAAACCGATAAAGCCGCCATGTGGGCTATCCAGGCCAATATCCTAACCCGGCTAGGATGCCCAATTACAGCTCCCTCCGCCGAATAAAGTTATGCGCCATTTCCTGTGGACCCGTGGCCGCTCCTTCCGTTATGCTTTCGCCGGCTGGTGGTACGTGACCCGTACCCAGCAAAATGCCTGGATTCATGCCATGGTCAGTATTGCCGTGATTGTGGTGTCCCTGTGGCTGGGGCTATCAACCGTGGAATGGGCTCTGATCCTGGTCGCCATTACTCTGGTGTGGACGGCCGAGTTTTTGAATACTGCCCTGGAAGGCGTAGTCGACCTGGCTAGCCCCGAGCAACACCAGCTTGCCAAAACATGTAAAGACGTTGGCGCCGCCGCAGTGTTGATCGCCTCCGGCGCCTCGGTCCTGATCGGCTTGTTAATCCTCGGCCCCCCTCTCTGGCAGTACTTGCAAGCGCTGTTGAGAAATTGACTCCTCCTGCTGGATGACCACCTGCCGGAGTTCGCTCATTCACATCAATCTGCATAAATCCCACGCATGAGGTGCATATGTCACTCCCTGACTTCCGTTTCGGTACAGTTGGCTCACCCATTTCTACCCCTAAAAAGCCCGGCGGCAGCGTCGGTGCCGTGCAGCGCCTGGCGGAGCTGGATTTAAGTGCCCTCGAGCTAGGCTGGGTGCAGTCGGTGCGTGTCAGCGAAGAAACATGCGCCAATATCCGCCTGGCAGCTCAGGAGCGGGATGTGCTGATCAGCGTGCATGCCCCCTACTTCATCAACCTGAACGCCGATGATGAGGAGTGGCCTAAGTCACGCAAGCGGCTGATGGATGCAGCCCATTACGGGAACCTGGCTGGAGCTACTGACATAATCTTCCATCCTGGCTCTTATTTCGGCTTACCACCCGAGCAAGTGTTACCCAAATCCATCGAGCGCCTGCAAGAATGTGTAACAGAATTGCGCCAGGCCACTAACCCGGTCATCCTGCGCCCCGAGACGATGGGCAAATCCGCCATGCTCGGTTCGCTGGCGGATACTCTCGCCATGAGCCAGGCCATTCCCGGCGTGCTGCCCTGCCTGGACTTCGCCCACCTGCACGCCCGTCCCGGCGATGGCTCGATGAACACCTACGACGAGTGGCATCGCGTCCTGGAAACTTATGCCAACACCCTGGGCAACTCAGCCCTGCACAATCTACACGTGCACCTCTCGGGTATCGAGTACGGACCTAAGGGGGAGAAAGAACACCTGCCCGTCGAGGAATCCGACCTGAAATTAACCGCCTTGTTCCAGGCGCTGCGCGATTTCAGCTGTCAGGGTCGTATCCTGTGCGAAAGCCCGGCGATGGAAGACGATGCCCTGATTCTCAAGGAGAAGTGGGAATCGCTGAGATACTGAGAAGTGACAGGGCACTGAACCAGCGGCCGCACAAGGGAAACCATTTCAATACTTCAGCGTTTTTTCAATGCTTCGGTGTTTTCGGTGTGCATTCGGATCAATTCAATCGCCCGGCGCACGCGCTCCCGGTTCTCCGCTAATTGATGCCAGCGGGACGCTCCGGAGGGATGCGGCAGGGGAACGACCCAGCGACCATCCACTTGTTTTTCAGTGCCGATAATCTCATCCAGGTCCAAGGAAGTCGGGTAGAAAAGCCCAATCGCCACCCGGCCAACAGGCAAGATCAGGATGGGATCGATTAAGGCAATCTCCGCCTCCAGGTAGGGGCGGCATAAGGACTGTTCGGCGCGTGAGGGCACTCGGTCGCCACTGCCAGATTTCGCCCGCCCGGGGTAGCATTTGGTGATTGCGGTCATGTACTGGGAGGCGCGAAACCAGGTCTCGTCAATGCCAGCTTCTGCTAACCAGCGGAACAGGCGCGTACCACCCCCGGCATTGAACGGTCGCCCGGCTTCTTTTTCCGTGATGCCGGGCGCCTGGCCGATCAGCAGAATGCGGGCGCCAATCCCTCCGGAAAAGATGGCGCGTGGGTAGATATCGTAGCCAGCATCCAGGCATAAGCGGCAGGTGTGCATACGAATGT
>JAGDMX010000509.1 GCA_017860725.1 Chloroflexota bacterium
CCTGTGGCTTGAACCAGGAGGTTATCCATGAAAATCACTTCCGAAAGCTTATTCGAAGGTTACATCGGCAGGCATACCGGATTTTAGTTTGTCCTGTGGGTCATCAACTTTGAGCTTGATGGCAAAAACGGTATTCTTGCGCCCCTCCACGGTTTGCACGTTGCGCGGGGTGAATTCAGCTTGGTCGGCAATGTTGACTACTTTCGCATCGAAGCGGGCGCCGGGGAAAGAGTCGACGCTGACGACAGCCGGTTGCCCAATGGAGAGCAAGCCAAAGCGATCCTCGGGGATGTAAACGGTGATCGTCTTGTCATCATCGCGTCCGAGGACCAGCAGGGTGGCGCCAGGAGTAGAAAATTCACCCGGTTCGGCAGAGCTGGACAGCACCACGCCGTCGGTTGGCGCAAGAAGTACCATCTTCTTGAGCTGGATTTCTAGTGTCTCCACAGCTCGCTGGGCGTTATCCACCTGCGTCTGTGCCAGGGATAGCTGCTCGACGCTCGGCCCAGCCTTGGCAGATGCCAGGCGGGACTCGGCGGAGGCGAGGCGCGCTTGGGCAAGAGCCAATGCATCGGGATCAGGCCCGTCCTTTACCTTTTCTAGCTCGCGCTTCGCCTCGGACAGGGCGGCTTCGGCCAGTTTGACGTTGGACTCGGCCAGTGTCACTTCGATCTGGTTGGCGTGTCCCAGCAGGTTGTTCAGGCGGGTTACGGCAACGTCGTAGGCTGTCTTTGCATCCGAGACTTTGATTTGGTTGATCGCTCTGGCTACGTTCTTATCCAGGTATTTCAGCCCCTTGTCATAGTCTTCCTTGGCTTTCTTGAGGTTGTCGGCAGCGATGGTTACCTGCGATTCAGCCCGCTCGATATCTTCGGGATCGGCCTCGCCCAGCAGGCTGTCCAACCTATCCTGAGCCTGATCGCGGGCCTTATCCGCCGCGGCTACAGCCTGCTCTGCCTGGGCGCGGGCCAGATCAGCCGTGTCGTACAGGGTCTGTAATGCCTGGCGGGCGCTGGTAAGCTCCAGTTCAGCCGCGGCGATGGCTGCCTGGCGCTGCTCAGCTGGCGTTCCGGCAGCCACAAGCTCGTAATTGGCTTGCGACTGGGCCTGTGCGGCGCGCGCCTGCTCAAGCTGTGCAAGCAATAGAGTCTGGTCAAGACGCACCAGCTCTTGCCCAGCCTGGACGCGGTCGCCTTCGCTCACCATCACCTCCATTATCTTGCCGCTCAGTTCAGGGCTGATCTGCACCTGAGACGCCTCAATCGTCCCGGAGGCAGACAGGGCGCCTGTGCTTTGCTGGGCAGGGCGCAGCTCAAAATACCAGTAACCGGCGGCAGCCAGCACCACCAGTAAGAGGACTACGGGTAGAATGCGGCGCCCATGATCATGATGCCGAAAACCGCCAGGGCAATGACATCGCCCTGGATGCTTTCGATGCCTACGCCTTTCAACAGCAGCACACGGATGATCTTAAGGAAATAGCGCAAAGGGATGAAGTACGAGATGATTTGCAGAAACCTGGGCATGTTTTGCAGCGGGAAAAAGAAGCCCGAGAGGAAGATAGCTGGCAGCAGGGTCATGAAGACCGTCAGCATCGCTTCTTGTTGAGTGTTGGCGATGGTGGAGGCAAACAAGCCAATGCCCAGACCAGAGAGCAGGAATAAAGCGGAAAGCAGGGCGATCAGCAGCAGCGAGCCGCGCACCGGCACGCCGAACCAAAAATGCCCCACGGCGATCACGGCGAAGGTATCGAACAGGCTCAATAGGACATAGGGCAGGATCTTACCGACCATCAGCTCCCACGGGCGAATGGGGGTGACGATAAGCTGCTCGATGGTGCCGCGCTCGCGCTCGCGCACTACCGATGTGGCGGTCAGGATGGCGGTGATGGCGAAGAGGATCATGCCGATCACGCCGGGGATCATGAAATATGCTGACACCATATCCGGGTTGTACCAGACCGTGGTGCGCAGTTCCACCGGCGGCTGAAGTTCGAGATTGACCCCGCTGCGCGCCAGCTTCTCCGCCAGCAGCCGGGTGGCGTGGCTCTGGGCGATGAGCTGTGCAGCCGACAAGGCTGTGGTCGCCATGGTTGGATCGGAGCCATCCAGGATGAACGCCACCTGCGCATTACCCTCCTGGAGCCGGGTGGCATAGTCGGGTGGGATGATTAGCCCAACGCCAGCCTGTCCCTTCTCAATCAGCTGGCGCAGCTCAGTGTCAGAATTGACCGAATAAGCCAGTAAAAAATAATCGGAGGCGCGGTAGGAGTCAAGCAAGGCGCGCCCCTCGGGGCTATGACTCTGATCGAATACAGCTATCGGTATATTGCGTACCTCATTCGTAGCTGCATAACCGAGCAGAAACAACTGCACCAGTGGCAGGATCAGGATCAAAGCCAGCAGGCGCTTATCACGAAATAACTGGATAAATTCTTTGCGGACGATGGAGAGCAGGCGTGAATTCATAAGCGCTCCGACCCCTATATCTCAGGCGAATGATCAGGGATGATGGGCTGTGGTTGGTTCGGGTTGAGCACACCGTGCAAAAAGATATCTATAAATTGCTCTAATGCCACCTCTTCCGGAGCAATGCCGCCGGTGGGGATGACAAGATTGGTGATCATGAAGTATGAGAAGAATGTACCTAAAAATGATAAAAAGATGATTTGCAGGGGAATATCGC
>JAGDMX010000303.1 GCA_017860725.1 Chloroflexota bacterium
CGCCGCCAGACCAATACGATCAATTACTCGCGCGAGCTGCCGCTTGCTCAGGGCATTAAGTTCGGATCTTAAGCATCATTGGTGAGTGGAGCGTCTCTGGCGCTCTACTCGCCAATCAAACCCCCCATTTATTTCGAGAACAGGACGAAATCGTCGAACAAGGCGCTGAAGCCTGCCACGAATTTCGTCCCAGCGGTCATGCCGGTCACGCCGCTAGCAAAATCGTCATCTTCGGCCTGCGCCAGGCGCACATTGTTGGCATACAGTGTCAGTGTCTCGCCCATGCAGTCAGCGGTCACCCGGTTGGGCTGGTCCGATCGGATCACACCTGCCGGGGCCACTCCTTCCACCAGGTATTCCATCGTCCCTTCTTTATTTTTCATGATCCGGTACGCACCTGTGCTGGAGATCACCAGCGAGTAGTAGTTGCTGCCGTCCTTGTGGCGGCAGGTCAGCCCGTAAAAGCCGTCTTGCGGGCCGCCATCCCAACCCGCCACCACCTCTGTGCGAGTGTCAGTGAAGTCACGGTCCCAGATGCTCCAGAAGAAGGCGTTCACAATATTGACTGTGATACGATAGCCGCCATTCTTGAACTCGAAAACGAAGTCCGGGTCCACCTCGGTGTGCCAGCCGGTCTCGCTGGAGAAATCTTCCTGCCGCACCATTTTATAATCCGGCAGGGGCGGCGGCGAAGCCACCACCGGCGCGGTGGGGGGCATAGTGGCGCTGGGAAGTGGCGTGCTGACCGGTGGAGTATTGGTGAGGCTGGGAGCTATGGTAGGAGGTATCTGGGTGAAAGGTACCAGGGTCGCCTGGGTGGGCTGTTCAGCCGGCAAGGTGATCACCGTCCCGGCCTGGGTAATCTGGGCGATGATCGTCTCGGCTGCCTGGGTATACAAGATATCCGTCGGCACCGCTTGAGTGGGCGGCTCCCGGTTGAGCTGGCAGGCTGCCAGGCTAATCATGCTGAACGCCAGGGCACCGGAAAATATCAGGACAATTTTTAGTTTATGTGTAGCCATAGGGACTTCCCGTACGAGCACTTAATTTTATTTACGTCAGATCGGGATAAGGAATAAAGGGGTGTTTTATCCCGAATTCACGTTATTTTATTGTGACATCCACACCCAGGTGTGAGATCACGATGTCGAGCGGCCAGTGGCGGTGTTCGTCAAAGGCGTGCGTTGCATCCATCAGGGCGCGCTTTTTCTCTTCTTTGTGCAGTACCAGCACCCCTGAGATGCGTTTGTTGTGCAGGTATTCTGCAATCCCGGCCTTGCTGCCATCGCTGTAATTAATGGCTTCCTGGACGTACTCTTGTAAATACTTCTGATATAAACCAATGTCCATAGTCGATTAGCTCAAGCTGGCCGTGGGCAGGCTGGCCATCTATGTTACGATATATTGAGTATACCACCGCTGAACCTGTATCCATTTGAAAGGGAATACCTGTATAATAGGCTTGTTCGCCGTTGAATGGACCGGTGCTGTGCAGGGGTTTCTGGTCTTACCAAAATGAACTACCTCAGCTTCGAAGAAGAGCTACAACGAGAACCGATTCAAATCGCCCGGGCGGCTTTGAGTTTCAGCCGTGAGATTGCCTATCCCGGTTTAGAGATCGACTCCTACCTGCAGCGGCTGGATCACCTGGCAGACCTGGCCAGCGAGGCGGTTCCCACCCATGAGCCACTCGCACGGCAGGCGCTGATCCTCTCCGACTTTCTTTTCAACCAGATGCGCTTCGAAGGTAACGCTACCGAGTACTCCGATCCGCGCAACAGCTACCTGAATGAGGTGCTGGACCGCCGGTTGGGTATTCCAATCAGCCTGTCGGTCGTATATATTGACGTCGCCCAGCGGCTGGAAATCCCGGCGCAGGGCGTCGGTATGCCCGGGCATTTCATTGTGGGCGTATCCGATCCGGGCGGCGATCTCTACCTGGATCCTTTTCACGGCGGGCGACACCTGTCACAGGTCGACTGCCTGCGCCTGGTGGAGAAAAGCACCGGCTACCAGGGCGAGTTCCAGCTCACCTGGCTGGAACCGGTTGGGCCGCGTCGCATCCTGACGCGCATGCTCTTCAACCTGCGCAACATCTACCTGCAGCAGCAGGACTGGACTCGCGCCCTGGCGGTCGTAGAGCGCCTGACGATGGTTCAGCCGGATGCGCCGGGCAACCTGCGCGACCTGGGGGTAATCTACTACCAGAGCGGCTCGCTATCGAACGCGGTTTATTATTACGAGCAGTACCTCCTGCGTGCCCCCGAAGCCGAGGACGCCGATCTGGTGCGCATGAGCCTGCAGTCCGCCGCCCAGCAACTGGCGCAGCGCAACTGACCTATCAGATCCGTAACGGCCGGCGGATCAGACTGGCGAGCAGGAAGGTCAGCGGCACGGCAGCCAGTGTGACCAGTAAAAACTTGAGCAGCGGGGATGCAACCAGGCTGATCACCAGGAACTGAATCAACAGGACGACGAACACATGGAAAATATAGGCCGCGTAGGTGCCCTGGGCCATCTCTTTGGCGACCGAACCCTGGGTGTTCAGCTTGTCTCGGAACAATACGGTCAGGCCGATGCATAGGCCGCAGCAGAGCAGGGCCTCCCACAATGGAAACAGCAGCCCCCAGACCGTGTCGCTGAACACGATAACGTCCGCCAGCCATAAATCGTACACGTACCACAAGCCTGCCAGGGCCAGGCCTACGGCCAGCCAGACCCGGCCGGCCCTGGATGGAAAACGGATCACCCATTGGTGGCGGTAGGCCAGGATGCCGACGATGAACATACCCAGGTCACGCGGGACATCCGCAAACGCGGTGCGGATGAAACCCAGCAAGTTGACCCATTCATCAATGTCATACCAGGTTCGGACGATGGCCAGGGCCAGGGCCAGGCCGATGGCGAAGAGCAGGACGGTCCCATACCCGGGCGGATTCGCCGGTCGGGAAGCGGGTTGTGCTGTGCTGGGGCGGAGCCTGCACCACAGCGCGTAACCCAGGATATAGATCAGCAGGTGCTGGACGAACCACAGGTGTAGCACATTGACCGGCCACGGGGAGCCCAGCTCCCCGCTGTCGAGCGGCCCAAAGACAAAGACCTGCACAAGCATGATCATCAGCGTGAAGACCAGCAGAGGGATGCCAAGGCGCTGCAGGCGGCTCTTCGCAAGCGCCTGAGGACCGCTTTTATCACAGGACATGGCCGTGAAGTAACCGGCGATCATGAAGAACAGGCTCATCCCGAAGGAGCGGTTGACCATGAAGAACGGCCCCAGGATGGCGGCGCGCGTTGGCTCCTGAACCGGCCACCAGCCGCCGGTCGGTCCGTAAGCCTGACCGACGTGATGGGCGATCACCGCCACCATGAGCACCACTCTCAGGTTGTCGAAGAAAACCAGTCGATTGGATGTAAGCATGATGTTGTGTCTCCGAGGAGGGTGCAATTCCGGCGAGCCAGCGCAGCGCAACGGTCTGACCCAAGCATCTCCTGATTATGATTGTAAGCTTAGCGCCCGCATAACTTCACATGATTGCCCCATCGAATCCAGGCTTCCGATTCTCCCACAGCCTTGGAAATATAATAATAAATATCATCGCCAACATGCAGCTCACTGGACACATTCTTGTTTATGTAATAGGCGGTGTAGACATTGCTGAATACATAGTGGGTCTTATTCGCTAGCTGAACTCCATTGACACCGACAGCAACATAAACGTTCGCCGCAGGTAGGGCTTTCAACATCGATAAAACCTCAACCGTCTCAATCAGCATATTGTTTTCGGCGCTGAAATGCTCGGTTATGCCGGATGGCGTAATCGGCCATGCCACCCCCACGGTGCCGAATTCATGCGTCTCACAGATGAGCTCCCCTTGCTGGGTGACACTCACAGTTTTGGTTTCACTCCAGCTGCTGTAACCCATCCCGTTTTCGGCTCTAACCCGATAATAGTAATTCCCCAGGGCTTTACCTGTAATTGCTTGGGTATTGCCCGGTCCATAGTAAGCTGCGCTTGGGCTGGAAAAATCGGCGTTATCGTCCTCTTCCAGCGTATAGCTCGTCGCCAGGCTGGATGTGCTCCAATTAATCGTATAGGAACCGTCACCGTCCGTATTATCGATATCATACAGGATGGGCACCGGCGGTAGGACCGCGTCTTTCAATACAAGCGGCAGGTATAAATAAGTGATTGCTGGATCTCCATAACCGCGGATCAACCAGTTGCCGGCATACTCGCCGGTCATCAAGATCAGTGTGTTGTCTGGTGGCAGTTCTGGTGGACTGGGTGGGTCTGTGCTCCACCACCCGATCCAGGAGCGCTCCTGACCGGCTGAGGTGTCGATGGCAGCCGGGTAGCTGAGATCGGAAACGCCGCTGATCACGTA
>JAGDMX010000304.1 GCA_017860725.1 Chloroflexota bacterium
TCACGAGGATGTGATCGGGGAGGAGAAGCGGGAGGAAGTGAAGGCGGAGTATCTGCGCTTGTTGGATGCTTACCTGGACAACCCCGAACAACCCGTCGATGCCTTTATATCCCAGGAACCTATAGATTTTGACCTGATCCACGAGCGGGAGGCAGAAAGTGCCAGGTTCCTGGAGTTTGATCTGCCTGGGCAGGTGCCGCCGAAAGATCTGCTCGAGTTCAAGATCTTGCAAGTCTGGCAAAATGTGCTGGGAACGCAGGCAGTCGGTGTGAATGATAATTTTTTCGAGGCAGGTGGAAATTCCTGGCTGGCAGTGCGTATGTTTGTCGAGATCGAAAAAGCAACTGGCAGCTATTTGCCCATGAACACCTTGCTGCGTGCAGCCACAGTGTCTGACCTGGCAAAAGTGATCCGTCAGGAGATGGGCGGTGAGATCTGGTCGACAGTAATCGCCATTCAACCCGGTAAGAACCTGGTCCCGATTTATTTTGCACCTGGCGCTGCGGAGAATGGTCTGGCTGTGGCGCGGGTGGCTCGCTATTTAAATCCAGACCAACCGGTTTATATGTTCCAGATCCCCCTGGGCGATGAGCAAGAAGGTCATTTGGCGCGTATCGAGGATATGGCGGCGCATTATGTGCAAGCACTGCGTAACCGCCAGCCGCATGGCCCCTATATTTTGGGGGGTTACTCGGCGGGAGGTCTGGTTGCATTAGAAGTTGCCCAGCAACTGCGTAAACAGGGTCAAGAGATAGCATTGCTGGCTATCCTGGATGTGCCTGCGCAAAGCCCGAATTATGTATTTGTGCAACGATTTGCCCATTGGGTGAGTGGAGTCCTGAACTTGGGAGAGAGGCGCGAGCGCGCCTTGTTTCTGTCCTGGCGTGATATACTCTTTCGCTTGGATTATTTCCTGCGCAAGGGATTTAGTGATTGGGTGCAGAGCTGGTTTTCTCGTGTACAAAGGTTTTTTAGCCGCTCTGTTGAGGAACGGAACGACCTGGTACGCAGGCGACTGGGTGGTTCGATCGTGCAAACGAATGGAGCATTATCGGCTCACCATCCGCCGGTTGCCGGAACTGAAGATGAGGGCGACTTGGCTTGGAAGGATTATGATCGGCATATGCGCGAGCATTTTGACACAGTCAATGAGGCGGTTAAATGCTATATTCCGCAACCGTACGCTGGACAGATCGTGTTGTTCCGCTCGAGTGTGGGGTACCGGCGAGCGGAGATGCGCATAGCCGATTCAAAGATGGGTTGGGGACGGATTGCTAAAGGCGGGCTGCAAATGTTTGTTGTCCCGGGAAATCATCTGCAGATCATTCGTGAACCGAATGTAAAACACCTGGGTGAGCCATTAAGAGCTTGCCTGGACCAAGTGCAACAATCTTTGGGTGAGCAATTGGGTAACAAATCCGTGTGACCAACGTTTGATATGATGATCTTATTCAATATGGAGTAATCACAAACAGGAATGGACAGTCTTAAGCAGGACATCCCCAACGCATCCAAGCTTGATGATGTCAAATTCACCTACCCGGATTTCCCTATGATCCAGATTAAACCCTCGAAGGGGTGGGTATCTCTCAGGTTAGATGAGGTTTGGAAATACCGCGAGCTGCTTATCTTCTTCACCTGGAGAGACCTGAAGATCCGATATAAGCAGACGGTAATGGGCGCCTCCTGGGCGATCATCCAGCCGTTCTTCACAATGGTTGTCTTCAGCCTTTTCTTTGGGAGATTGGCGGGAATACCTTCCGATGGCGTACCTTACCCGATCTTCAGTTACACTGCCCTGGTGCCGTGGACGTTTTTTGCGAATGGTCTCATGCAAGGTGCAAATGTCCTGGTAAATAACTCGGACATGATCCGGAAAATCTACTTTCCCCGGTTGACGATGCCGATCGCAACAGTGCTGGCCGGGTTGGTGGATTTCGCACTTGCTTTCATTGTCTTGCTGGGAATGATGGTGGTGTATCATTTTCTGCCCTCGGCGAATTACGATATCAAGTTTGGATTAAACGTGTTGTGGCTGCCTATGTTTTTGTTGCTGGCTTTTGTCACAACATTGGGGGTTACCTTCTGGTTGTCAGCGATGAACGCCCAATTCCGCGATGTGCGCTATGTGGTGCCATTTCTGGTTCAAGTCTGGTTGTTCTTGACCCCGATTGCTTATCCAAGCTCGCTGGTGGATATGCCTTGGCGATTACTCTTCGGATTGAATCCGATGGCAGGTGTGGTGGAAGGATTCCGCTGGGTGCTTCTGGGCACCGACACAGCCCCAGGACCGATGATCATCGTATCATCGGTCACTGCAGTAATTCTATTAGTTAGTGGTGCGTTCTATTTTCGTAAAATGGAAAGAGTCATGGCGGATGTGATTTAGGGTATCGAGCTATGGGACAGACAGCAATTCGAATTGAGCAGATGAGCAAGGAATATCATATTGGCGGTCCGCAAAAGACTTACGGCCGCCTTGGATATCAGGTTGTGGACATGCTTAAAGCGCCATTCCGCCGGGCAGGCAAGCTGATGCGCGGCCAGGCTGGTGGAGCTGCTGAGCTGGATGAGACAATCTGGGCGCTTAAGGATGTGTCTTTCGAGATCAAGCACGGCGAGGTGATCGGCATCATCGGTCGCAACGGCGCTGGAAAGAGCACATTATTAAAGATTTTATCCCGAATCACCGAGCCCACCGAAGGCTATGCGGATGTCTATGGCCGTATTGGTTCCTTGCTGGAGGTTGGGACGGGATTTCATCCGGAGTTGACTGGTCGGGAAAATATTTTTATGAACGGCGCCATTCTGGGAATGACTCGCAAGGAGATCGACCGTAAGTTCGATGAGATTGTCGCCTTCTCAGAGATCGGCAAGTTCATCGATACTCCAGTTAAGCATTATTCGAGCGGGATGTATGTTCGGCTGGCCTTCGCTGTGGCTGCACACCTGGACCCGGAGATCCTGCTGGTGGACGAAGTGCTGGCAGTTGGCGACGTTGCCTTCCAAAGGAAGTGTTTAGGCAAGATGGGCGATGTGGCCAAGGCTGGCCGAACTGTTCTGTTTGTCAGCCACAATATGGCAGTCATCCAGACCCTCTGCAACCGTGGAATATGCTTGCGATCGGGAGGAGTGGTGGCAGACGGGCCGATCGCGGAGGTGGTACAGGAATACCTGCGCGATTTGGAGCAGTTTAAAACTGAAAATGTCGCCGATCGCAAGGATCGCAAGGGGTGGGGCAAAGTCAAGTTGATCGATCTGCAAGTCTCGGATGGAGAAGGGCGCCCCACGACATTATTAAAGGCTGGCGGTCCGGTGCGTTTTACCTTTGATGTGAGCGGAATGTTGGCGAACCTTTCGTGTGGTTTTACAATCCTGGACGATCTTGGGCAGCCACTGGCTCAATTCAAAAGCGATGTTCCAGGGCCTGAAGACACCCAAAGTAATGATGGGAGGGTGCGTTTTATCTGTGATATCGATGAGCTGATGTTGTTACCTGGGCGATATCGCCTGGATGTATTTATTCGCGGGGGCGGGGAACGGCAGGATCTATTAGAAGCGGCTACATTATTCGATGTAGAAATAGGTCAGTTGCGCGGCCGGCAGGTCACCGCGCCGGACAACCAGCGCATCAGCATGCTCATGCCGCACCGTTGGCAATCACCCCAGTCGTAGAGGCCATGCCTTGAGCGATCGGCTCCAGCGCCAGATAGGCGGCAAGAAACCATCTGTAGGTTGAAAACCGGATCATGCGTATCTTATATGCGATACAAAATGTAGGTGGGATCGACTTCACGCATGATATCGGGGATACCGTGCCGGTCAAACATTCACTAGTCGGTTTGCAACGCGCCGGTCACCATGTAGATTGCTTGCAGCTGGACGGTAACCGGGTTGGGTTGATCAGGGATGTCACCTATCCAGACAGGCTGAATACCGCATCTCTGGGATTATCTGGCACCAAACCTTTCCATCTCCTGGAAGGTGCGTTGCGCCGGTTTCAAAGCGTGCTCAATATCCCGTATTTTGCATTCTTTGACAGCTTCCGCTTTTATGAGGCTTGCAGTCGGCTGGCGCATGGTTATGACTTAATCCATGAGCATAATGGCTTGTTTTGTCTCGGCGCAGCCCGCGCCTCTGTCAAGCTCAAGGCGCCTTATGTGTTAACTTTCAGCGCTGACCCGATCATGGAGCGCGAACTTGTTGGCAAACCTCTCAAAGGGATGCACGCCTGGGTGGGGCGGAAAGAGGCGCGTTATACTTACCAGGCTGCCAGGCGCATCTTGTGTGTATCCGAACCGGCGAAATTGCACCTGGTTGAAACCTGGGGTGTTGAAGCCAGGAAAATTGTGGTGATGCCGAACGGCGTGGATACGCAGCTCTTT
>JAGDMX010000305.1 GCA_017860725.1 Chloroflexota bacterium
TGTTCCTGATGCCGCTATTTAAGGGAGAATATCCGCAGTACCTGATGGACTGGATCGGCAGCCATCGACCGGTTGTCATGCCGGGCGACATGGAGGCCATCTGCCAGCCGCTGGATTTCCTGGGCATCAATTATTACACGACACATCACATCTCACACTCGGTTGAAGGGTCGATCCTTAAGACCAGCGGACCCACAATCTCGGAGCCTGGTTGGGGACGTACAGAAATGGGATGGGGTATCTATCCAAGCGGCCTGACAGCAGTCTTGCTGGATGTCCACCAAAAATATCAGCCTGACAAGCTCTTTGTCACCGAAAATGGAACCGCCTTAATCGATACACCGGACGCCTCGGATCACGTGGCTGATTGGGGGCGGATCAGCTTCCTGCGAGAGCACCTGTATGCAGTGTATGCTGCCATCCAGGCTGGGGCTCCTGTCAAAGGATACTATTACTGGAGCCTGATGGATAACTTCGAGTGGGCCTGGGGCTACCGGCCGCGCTTTGGGCTGGTGAGAGTGGATTTCGCGACGGGAAAACGCACTCCCAAGCAAAGCGCCCGCTGGTACAGCCAGACCATTGCCCGCAATGGTTTTGACAGATAGCTTATTTTGGAGATGAAACTTCACTGATGAGCGAACAGCACTCCAAGTGGTATAAAAACGCGGTCTTTTACGAAGTTTATGTGCGTGCCTATTGCGATAGCAACGGCGACGGGCACGGCGACCTACGCGGGTTGATGCAAAAGTTAGGCTACTTGCAGGAATTGGGCGTGGATTGCATCTGGTTGCTGCCGATCTACCCCTCACCACTGAAAGATGATGGCTACGATATCGCCGATTACTATGGTGTTCTTGCGGATTATGGTACGCTGCAAGATTTCAAAGCCCTGGTCGAGGCGGCGCATGCCCGTGGCATGCGGGTGATTGCCGATCTGGTTCTAAACCATACCTCTGACCAACACCCCTGGTTCCAGGCGGCCCGCCGTGAGCGCTCGTCACCATACCGGGAGTACTATGTATGGAGCGATACCGACCAGAAGTATACCGAGACGCGCATCATCTTCCTGGACACCGAGCCGTCTAACTGGAGCTGGGATGATGAAGCCGGGCAGTATTACTGGCACCGTTTCTACGCCTCGCAGCCCGACCTGAATTTCGACAGCCCGGCAGTTCAACAAGAGATGCTCAATATCGCCCGCTTCTGGCTGGAGATGGGCATCGACGGCTTTCGCGCCGATGCCGTGCCCTATCTCTTTGAACGGGAGGGCACTAACTGCGAGAACCTGCCCGAGACCCACGCCTATCTCAAGACACTGCGGCGGTTTATCGATGAGCATTACCCCGGACGCATTCTGCTGTGCGAAGCCAACCAGTGGCCCGAGGACGTCCGCCCCTATTTTGGGGAAGGTGATGAATTCCAGATGGGCTTTCATTTCCCCATGATGCCGCGCATCTACATGGCGCTGCGCCAGGGCGATCGCAGCTCGCTACAGGGAATTCTGGAGCGCACACCGCCCATTCCGGAGAACTGCCAGTGGTGTGTCTTTTTACGGAATCACGATGAGCTGACCCTCGAGATGGTCACTCCGCAGGAACGCGAGTGGATGTGGCAGGAGTATGCCCCGGAGCCGCGCATGCGCCTCAACCTGGGCATCCGCCGCCGGCTGGCGCCCCTGCTGGAGTGCGCACGCCAATGCAGTGGGGGCAGGCTCCAAATGCCGGATTCTCGAATGCCGATGCCATGCAATTGTACGCTCCAGTGATCCAGGCTGAGCCCTATGGCCCCGAATGGGTGAACGTGGCTGCGCAACAGGAAGATCCAGGTTCACTGTGGCATACCCTACAACGCATGATTGCCGTGCGCAAATCACGTCCGGCTTTCGGCCAGGGCAGCATGACCTGGCTCGATTCACCCAATCCAGCAGTGGCAGGCTATTGGCGCCGGTACTGGGGCGAGCGTCTGTTGATCCTAAACAATTTGAGCGGAGAAATCCAAAAGGTGGCAATACCAGTAAAGCCAGATGATGGTTTGGTGCTCAAGAGCCTGCTCGATAGTAGCTTGCTCCAGGTGCCCAAGCACGGAGAACTTGAGCTCACTCTGTCGCCCTATGGGTATCTGTGGCTGGAACTTGTGAGTTAGCCGGTCTTATCTATCTCTTTGAATACTAAGGATGTGAACAATGGCATTCTATGGTGGCATTGAAGCCGGAGGTACAAAGTTTGTGTGCGCAGTGGGCAGTGGACCGGATGATATCCGCGCCACTCTGAAATACCCGACCACTCATCCGGATGAGACCATCCGGAAAGCGATTGAATTCTTCCGAGAGCAGCAGGAGAAGCACGGACCGCTGGCAGCGATTGGTGTGGCGGCCTTTGGACCACTTGATCCCCGACCCGAATCGCCGACATATGGCTATATAACTTCCACACCTAAGCCGGGATGGGCAAATGTGGATTTGTTGGGAGTGTTACAGCAGGCGCTACCCGTCCCGCTGGGGTTTGATACGGATGTCAACGGGGCCGCCCTGGGAGAATGGCGCTGGGGCGCTGCGCAAGGGCTGGATACCTTCATTTACTTAACTATCGGAACCGGTATTGGTGGAGGCGCAGTGGTCCATGGGCGGCCGGTGCACGGCTTATTGCACCCTGAAATGGGGCACGTCCGCCTGCCGCATGACTGGCAGGCTGACCCCTTCCCCGGCAACTGTCCCTACCACGGCGACTGCCTGGAAGGGATGGCTAATGGACCTGCAATAGAAAAGCGCTGGGGTCAGCGCGCCGAAACCCTGCCTGCAGATCATCCAGCCTGGGAGATTGAAGCCGGATACCTGGCATATGGATTAGCCAGCCTGATCTGTACACTCTCGCCCCAGCGAATTATCCTGGGCGGAGGTGTGATGCAGCAAACCCATTTGTTCCCTATGGTGCGGCGGAAAACCCAGGCCTATCTCAACGGCTATGTCCAGGCACCGCAAATCCTGGAAGAGATCGATGACTATATCGTCCCGCCCGGGTTAGGCGGCAATGCGGGTATCTTAGGCGCGTTCGTCTTGGCGCAGCTCGCCGCAGGCATGGACTAAAGAGGCAACCTATGCAAGACGAAAACTGGCTCATTCGAGAGACACAGCGCACGCTCACCCGCCTGATGCCGCGCCTGGAAGCTAATTTCAAGGCAGAGATAGCCGCCGATCCGAAAAATTGGCGGGTATTCACCCAACGCCTTCAGGCTCATTTTCCAAACCTGTTCCGGCTCTATTTGCAGCTTTACATGGGCGAGTACGATCTTTACTATCACCTCGAACAGTTGACGCAAACCTTGGTCAGGATGTGGTTCAGCCGCCCGGATGACCTGAAAACTCTGGATGCTACCCGAGAAGCGGAGCCTTTATGGTTTGATTCACACTCGATGATTGGCGGTGTGTGTTACGTCAATCTGTTCGCCGGCAACCTGGAAGGCTTGCGTGAAAAAATACCTTACTTTAAAGAGTTAGGGCTGAGCTACCTGCACCTGATGCCGCTCTTCTTAGTACCGGAAGGAGAAAACGACGGCGGCTACGCGGTCAGCAGCTACCGGGACGTGGACCCTTCCCTGGGGACGATGGAGCAATTGGCCGAGCTGGCAGCCGATCTGCGAGGTCAGGGGATCAGCCTGGTCGTGGATTTGGTTTTCAATCACACTTCGGATGAGCATGCCTGGGCAAAAAAGGCTTTAGCCGGCGATCCGGATTATCAGGATTATTACCGCATGTTCCCGGACCGGAAGATGCCGGATGCGTATGAGGCCCATATGAGGGAGATTTTCCCGGATGAGCATCCGGGGGCGTTTACCTACCGTCCTGAGATCGGCAAATGGGTGTGGACGACCTTTCATGCCTACCAGTGGGATTTGAACTACTCCAACCCGGTAGTTTTTAACCGCATGGCGGAGGAAATGCTATTCCTCGCCAATGTTGGGGTCGAAGTCCTGCGGCTGGATGCGGTCGCTTTCATCTGGAAGAGACTCGGCACGAGTTGTGAAAACCTGCCGGAAGCACACCTGCTAATCCAGGCGTTCAATAGCGTGGCACGCATTGTTGCCCCGGCGCTTTTGTTTAAGTCGGAGGCGATTGTCCATCCGGACGATGTGGTGAAATATATTGCCAGCAGCGAGTGCCAGCTTTCCTACAATCCCCTGTTGATGGCTTTGCTGTGGAATTCACTGGCAACCCGGGATGTCAGGCTGCTAGACCAGGCTTTGCGAGAGCGTTTTACAATCCAACCGGGGTGTGCCTGGGTAAACTATGTTCGCTGCCATGATGATATCGGCTGGACTTTCTCGGATGAAGATGCTGCTCGCCTTAACATCAACGGTTACGATCATCGCCGCTTTCTCAATGCCTTTTATATCGGGCGCTTCGAAGGCAGTTTCGCCCGGGGGTTACCTTTCCAGGAAAACCCGAAAACCGGTGACGCCCGCATTTCCGGTACCTGTGCTTCACTTGCCGGTCTGGAAAAAGCGTTAAACGAAGAAACAGAGAAAGAAGTGGAGCTGGCGATTCGACGCATTTTGTTGATCCATGGGATTATTATGACTGCCGGTGGTATCCCCCTGATCTACCTGGGCGATGAAATCGGTATGTTGAATGATTACAGCTACCGGGATGACCCGGGAAAAGCTGGGGACAGCCGTTGGGTACACCGTCCCTCCACGGATTGGGAGGCAGTAGCACGCCGGTCCAAGCCCAAAACGCTGGAAGGACGGGTTTTCCAGGGCTTGCAGCGCCTGATTCGCATGCGCCTGGAGACCCCAGTTTTCACTGGCAACCGGTTGCAGGTAATTGATACGGGTAATCCACAAGTATTGGGCTATGTTCGCATCCACGATCACCATCGAGCACTGATCTTCGCCAATTTTGGTGATGAAGAACAATCCTTATCGGGCAATCTGGCGCGCCTGTATGGGTTAGGCTACTCATTTACCAACTTATTAACAGGGAAAACACAACCGCTGACAGATATCCGGCTTGAGCCTTGCGGTTTTGTCTGTCTGTCAGCCTGACCTGGTTTGCACTGCAGGTCACAAATATTTATGCTTAAACTCCCAAAAATCATGACACTTTACTGTGACAGACAGGAAAAGCGTCAATTGTATTTCGGGAGTTTTTCTGGCAAAATGAGTGATGTGTTATTCGATCGATTGAACATCAAAACAAATTCACTGTAAGGAAAGGTATGCCCATGACTGCCACTGTAAACTTCCCTGGACTGCGCCGGATCACTCCGACGAAACTCAAACTCCGCACGCCTGTACCCTCCGATATCGAAATTGCTCAGGAGGCGGAGCTAAAACCGATCACACAGATTGCGGAAGAAGTTGGCCTCCTGCCGGAAGAGCTCGAGCTGCATGGCAGCCATATGGCCAAGGTGCGCCTGAATGTGTTGGAGCGTCTGGTAGATGTACCAGATGGGAAATACATTGATGTCACTGCGATTACACCGACCCCGTTAGGGGAAGGAAAAAGCACGACCATGATGGGCTTGAGCCAGGCGCTGGGCGCTGTGCTTGGCAAACGCGTTTTTACCTGCATCCGCCAGCCCAGCCAGGGCCCGACCTTTGGCATCAAAGGCGGAGCCGCCGGTGGTGGTTACAGCCAGGTCGTCCCGATGGAGGATTTCAACCTGCACCTGACTGGCGATATCCATGCGATCACCGCGGCTAACAACCTGCTGGCAGCTGCCATCGATGCCCGCATCTTCCACGAATCCAAGCAGCCAGATGATGAAAAGCTGTTTAATGCGCTGTGCCCGGCTGGAAAAGATGGATCTCGTCGATTTTCGCCTTCTATGCTACGGCGATTGAAGAGACTGGGGATTGACAAGACCAACCCGAATGA
>JAGDMX010000306.1 GCA_017860725.1 Chloroflexota bacterium
GAGATGGGATTGTCACCCACCTGCGGGTAAAATCAGGTGACCGAGTTGAGCAGCATCAGACAATGCTAAGCGTGGTGGATTAATGATGGATCAGGAAATTGAGGTTAAGTTTTTCCTTTCGAATCTGGATAGCCTGCGGGATCGCCTGGTTGGGATGCATGCCCGCCTCGTCCAGCCCCGCACCCATGAGCTGAATTTGCGTTTCGACACACAAGCCGGCGATCTGGGGCGATCCTTCCAGGTATTGCGCCTGCGAAAAGACATCGATGCCCGGCTGACCTATAAGGGACCCGGCAGTATCGATCATGGTGTACGCGTCCGGCAGGAGATCGAGTTTACCGTCGGAGATTTCGATGCCGCACAAAGATTTCTCCAGGCGCTGGGATATCAGGTCAGCATGATCTACGAGAAATTTCGTACGGTGTACGACCTTTCTGGAGTGCTGGTTACACTGGATGAAATGCCCTATGGAAATTTCACCGAGCTTGAAGGCGCCACACCACAGGATGTGATTGCCACCAGTAAGAAATTAACGCTCCAGTGGGAACACCGGGTTCTGGATAGTTATACGCTGCTCTTTGAGCACCTGAAAACGGCTCAGCAGTTTACATTTCGTGATTTGACCTTTGATAACTTCACTGGCTTAGAGATACTCCCCCAGATGCTGTCGCTTCAGCCTGCGGATCTCGGCTGAAAGGACTTACCGGGTAGGGAGCCTTCATTCCAGGCTGATGTGAGCGACGGGCGCCGATTCGCCGGTTAGTTGTTTCAAGATGGATTGAAAGCGTGTTGGCTCGCCGGTGGTGTAGTAATAAACCTGTTGTGAATCTGTGGCTGCCGGGTTTGCCTGGCTAAATCGCGCCTCGTTAGCTTCCAGAACGCGCCGTACCTGGCGTGCAACTGCAGGTGCCGGGTCAATTACTCGCACTCCCGGACCGGCAATATTCTGGATTAGGGGGATGACAAATGGATAGTGTGTGCAGCCCAAAACGATGGTATCGATGTCCTGTGCCAGCATAGGTGCTAACGCTTCCTCCAGGATACGGCGCGACCGCGGTCCGTCAAGATCCCCGGCTTCAATTTGACCGACCAGTCCCGGGCAGGTATCTTGCAGCAAGATTACACCGCTGGCAAAGCGCTCAACGACCGAGGCGTACAGTGCTCCCTGGAAGGTGGCGGGGGTAGCCAGGATGCCTACGACCCCGGATTGGGTTTGCTCGGCAGCCGGCTTAACGGCCGGTTCCATTCCGACAAATGGGATCCCAGGAAATTTCTCGCGCAGAAAGTGCAGCGCGGCCGCAGAGGCTGTATTGCAGGCAACTACGATCATCCCCGCACCTTGATCAACTAAATAACGGGTGATGACCTCTGAAAAACGGCGTACTTCTTCCAGCGAGCGTGATCCATAAGGGACATGCGCCTGGTCAGCCAGATAGATGACTGTGTTGTCTGGTAATTCCTGGCGTATGGCGCGCAGTACCGACAACCCGCCCACACCAGAATCAAAAACACCAATCGATCGTGATATGGCCTGGGAGATCATGCCATTACTGCTGCCTGTTAAAATCAGCGGGTTATTTGGGGGATATGGGTCAGCTCGGCAGACCGAACGAACTCGCCAAACAAGCGTTGCATGGCCGGATCTTCTACCAACCATTCGGGATGCCACTGCACGGCGATTGCAAACGGGTGGCCGGGTAATTCAATGGCTTCGATCACACCATCGGGTGCAAAGGCGGTTGCTTGCAACCTTTTTCCAAGCTCGCGGATGCCCTGGTGGTGAAAGCTGTTTACCGAGACCGTATCGTCGTCCAGGATTTCTACCAGCCGGCTGCGGTCGACGAGTTTAACATCGTGTGCTAGGTAGCTGCGCGGCCAACCGGGGGAATATTGGTGGCGGATGGAATTTGGGCGCTGGTCAAGGATATCTTCGTAGAGCGTGCCACCCATGGCGACATTGATCACCTGCAAACCACGGCAGATTCCCAGAAACGGGATTTGTTCCTGCATGGCATAGCGGATTAACTGGATTTCGGTGCTGTCCCGCTCAGGATCTACATCGTCGACCAGGGGATGCATCTGACTGGCATAACGCTCAGGGTTTACATCGCCGCCACCGGTGAACAGGATGCCATCCAGGCGGTGGAGTATGTCCTGCAATGCCGATTCTGATAGACCGATCGGTATCAGCAGTGGTGCTGCGCCGGCGCGCAGCAGCGCACGAACATATGCTTCTGTGACTGAGATTTGCGACAGCCCGCTTTGACTGGTGGTATGGGAGGTAGTAAGGCCGATTAGGGGATGAGTCATCTTCTATAACATCACAAGGGCGCAGAACCTTGCAGGACTGCGCCCCAAATGGCAGGATAAGCTTGCTGAATTCCGCGAGTTTTACCGCGGTTTTGCCTTCGGTTCAGGAAAACTTCTGCTTCAAACGGGCGCTCTTGCCGGTACGTTCGCGCAGGAAGTATAACTGTGCCCGGCGGACCTTGGCATGCCGCTCTACTATGATTTTCTCGATACGAGGGGAGCGCATCAGGAAGGTACGCTCAACGCCAATACCGTTGCTGGCAATGCGGCGAACGGTGAAATTACTGGCTTGACCTCCGCCGCGCTTTCGGATCACCGTACCGCGAAATTCCTGTGTACGTTCATTGTTGCCTTCCTTGATGCGGAGGAACACCTTGACGGTATCTCCGGGAGACAATTCGGGGACATTTGGGTTGTCTTGGGCTTCTACAGCCTTCAATAGCTCGCTCATAATCACACACCTGACTAGAAATTAGGATTGCCTGAATATTTGTATTTATACAACATAAAGCCGCCGGAGGCGGCGCGGGTAGGGATTATAACATGCACCCTGAGAATTGCAAAGGAAAAATAAACCTCATTTTATAAAGAATGGGTTTTAAAAGGAATAGATATATACTGGTAGTCGGGATTCATCTCAGGTATAATTTGTGCATGTTTCATTTGGCTACGTTAGAACCGGTGGATTACCTGATCATTGGTCATATTACCCATGATCTGTTGCCGGATGGTGATCGTCTGGGTGGGACGGTGGCATATGCAGGATTGACTGCCCAGGCGCTCGGATTACGGGTGGGACTGGTGACTTCCTGGGCAGCGGATTTACCATTAGGTCCTTTAGCCACCATGCAGATCGCCAATTATCCCTCGGAGCACAGCACCACATTTGAAATCCGGCAGACGACCAGCGGACGGGAACTAAAAATCCAGCATGTCGCCCATCAACTCGACTACTTCCATATTCCTGAACCCTGGCGTCGAGCGTCGGTAATTCACCTGGCACCTATCGCCCAGGAAATTGAACCTTCCCTGATACGCAATATTTCGTCTGCGTTGGTTGGGGCGACACCTCAAGGCTGGCTGCGATCCTGGAGCAGTGATGGCAGGGTGCATCTGGGCGAATGGCCGGAATCGTCCTTCGTGTTACAGCGGGTTGGCGCGGCGGTAATCAGTGTGGATGATGTGGAGGGCGATGAAAATCGCATTGAGGAAATGGCTGCGCAGTGTCGTGTCCTGGCTGTGACTGAGGCCGGGGAGGGTGTGCGCATTTATTGGAATGGCGACGTGCGCCGCTTTCGACCGCCTGCGGTGGATGTTGTCGACACTACCGGTGCCGGGGATGTCTTCGCTGCGGCATTCTTTGCTCGTCTATTTATGACACGCGATCCCTGGGAAGCCGGTCGATTTGCCACCCAGTTGGCTACGATCTCTGTTACTCGCCCGGGATTTTTAGGTATCCCAAACCCGGAAGAAATCAACGAATCTATGCAGGAAGTTTATTAGGACATTCATGGGGCGGATCTATACAATAGTTAACCAAAAAGGTGGGGTCGGTAAGACTACCACGGCCATTAATTTAGGGGCTTATCTAGCGTATTATGGCCAGAGGGTTTTGCTTGTGGATTTGGATCCTCAAGCGAATGCCACCTCGTGCCTGAGAATTGAAAAATCAACTGTCAGGGGCGGAGTCTATGAGGCTTTAATCGGCAGTTTTCCTCCAACTAACTATATCTTACACAATCCACGGTTGAAGATGTCGATCCTGCCGGCAACTCCTGCTCTGGCCGGAGCGGAAGTCGAGCTGGTCACGATCATTTCGCGCGAGAGTCGCCTCAAAAAGGCTCTGGCAACTGTCAGCGATCGCTATGACTATACCCTGGTGGATTGCCCGCCTTCATTGGGTTTGCTGACTTTGAATGGAATCGTCGCCGCCAAAGACGGTTTAATGATCCCGGTTCAATGTGAATATCTAGCTCTGGAAGGGTTGAGCCAGCTATTGAATACCTTAGAGCGGGTACGTAGCTCGCTGTTTCCGGAATTAAAGGTACGGGGCGTCATTCT
>JAGDMX010000307.1 GCA_017860725.1 Chloroflexota bacterium
ATACGCATGGGCGCTTGCTCGGCACCTCGGCTGGCGCCATCACCGCGGCCTTGCTGGCAGCCGGTTACCGACCGGATGAGATGCTGGAGGTCCTGGCAGAGAAGGTCGAGGGGCATTCTGTATTCGCTGGTTTTATGGCGACTCCCCCGGCGCTGGACAAGGACTCCATCCACACGAGCGCAACACGCGAATTGTTGCGTAATATCGATATCCCGGGTCTGCCGGAGCGCTTCGAGGAAAAACTGGACGACAGCCTGGTGGGCTGGCTGGCAGCCCAGCCCAGCCTGCGCAGCGTGTTCTCATTCATCGAGCGCGGCGGTTGGTTTTCAGCCGATAATTTCATCACCTGGATCGCGCAGCGCCTGGATACCGGCACCAATGCCGGTCAGCCGCGCAAGTACAGCAAGATGACCCTGGCACAATTCTACCAGGTGACCCAAAAAGACCTTTCGCTGGTGGGGGCGGATACCACCAAGGGCCTTATGCTCGTCCTGAACCACCGCACCGCCCCCGACCTGCCGCTGGTGTGGGCGGTTAGGATGTCGATGAGCATCCCGCTGGTGTGGCAGGAGGTGGTCTGGCAGCCCGAGTGGGGGCAGTACCGCGGGCGTGACATGGTCGGCGACGCCATTGTGGACGGCGGCTTGCTCTCTAACTTCCCCATCGAGCTGTTCGTCTCAAAGGCAGCGCCAGTGAAGGCAGTCATGGGTGAAAAGACCAGCGAGCACGTTCTGGGGATGATGATCGACGAGTCGCTGGAAGTGCCTGGTGCGGTCGCAGCCCCGAAAACCCAGGCTAAGATGGGCGTGGGCGACCTGCGCACTGTGCAGCGCCTATCCAATTTGATCAACACCATGACGGGGGCGCGCGACAAGAATGTGATCGATGTGCTCGAGAAACTGGTGGTGCGCCTGCCAGCCAAGGGCTACGGCACGGTCGAGTTCGACATGACTGACGAGCGCCGCGAGCTGCTGGTGGAGGCCGGGCGGAATGTGATGCGCGCTTATCTCCAGCGCGCAGCCGAAGCGGAGGCGGAGGTTAGTTTCGGCATGGGACCCAGCGCGGATAATCTCAAAGCCGCTCAGACAGCCGATAACCTGGCGATGAAGATGCTCAAGTAGGGTAGGTATCCGTACTTGCCCGAGGGTTGGCGGGATGGAATCCCGCCCTACAAAAGTAGCACGTAAGGCAGGCATCCATACCTGCCGATGAGCAGATTTCCATACCTGACGGATAAAATGCGGGATGGAATCCTGCCTCCTGATCTACGGATCGCTATTGGATTCTTCATGCACAATCGATTTTAGTAGGGGCGGACGTCCCCATAGTACAGGGACAAGTCTGTCCGCCCCTATGCCACCTACCGGGTGATTCGTCGTAGCGCGATTTCAGAAAATTCTAAGCTTCTTTTAATAGAACATTTGTTTGACAATTGCGGTCTTATTTGTTAGAATATATCCGGAGGTAAAGTTATGCAAAAATTGACGACTTTTCTGATGTTTGACGGTAATGCTGAGGAAGCGATGAACCTGTACATGTCTTTATTCGAGAACTCGAACGCTTTGAGCATTACTCGCTTCGGACCCGAAGCGCCCGGCTTTGAAGGAAAGATCATGCACGCCATATTCTCGCTGGGCGGGCAGGAATTCATGTGCATTGACAGCAACATCAAACATGAGTTCACCTTCACTCCTGCCATGTCCATCTATGTCCGCTGCGAATCAGAGGCAGAAATCGACAGGCTTTTCGAAAAGCTATCCGAGGCGGGCCAGGTTCTGATGGAGTTGGACCAGTATCCATTCAGCAAGAAGTTTGGCTGGCTGGCTGACAGGTTTGGCGTGTCCTGGCAATTGAGTCTATAAAATCGCTCCAAATGGGGGGATGGGCTCTCATTTTAGGAAATTAGGAGAAATTTCGATGAGCGGTGTACGAGTTTTGGTTGGCACGCATAAGGGTGCCTTTGTTCTTACATCCAGCCCAAGGAACGGGCGCTGGGACGTGAGCGGCCCGCACTTTGCAGGCTGGGATATTTATCACATCAAGGGGTCACCCCTTAACCCAGACCGGCTGTACGCTTCGCAATCCAGCGACTGGTTCGGGCAGGTGATCCACCGTTCCAACGACGGCGGTAAGACCTGGACGCCGGTCGGCAACCAGTTCAGCTACGACGGTAACCCTGGCACTCACCAGTTTTACGATGGCACGCAGCATCCCTGGGAGTTCAAGCAGGTCTGGTATTTGGAGCCCTCCCTGACCGACCCAGAGACGGTCTACGCCGGCGTTGAAGATGCTGCATTGTTTCGCTCGACCGATGGCGGAGACACCTGGCAAGAGCTGCCCGCCTTGCGCGCCGTCAAGGGTCACCTGTGGCAGCCGGGCGGGGGCGGGATGTGCCTGCACACCATCCTGCAAGACCCAGCGGACCCAAACCGCCTCTACATTGCCATCTCGGCCGCGGGCGCCTTCCGCAGCGATGACGGCGGGCAGACCTGGCGAGCGATCAATAAGGGCCTGCACTCCGATTACGAGCTGCCCGATGCGGCAGCCGATGTAGGGCACAGCGTGCACAATATCGCCATGCACCCCTCCCGCCCGGATGTGCTCTTCATGCAAAAACACTGGGACGTGCTGCGCAGCGACGATGCAGGTGAAAACTGGCGCGAGGTCAGCGGCAATCTGCCCAGCGATTTTGGCTTCCCCATCGCCGTGCACGCCCACGAGCCGGAGACCATCTACGTGGTGCCCATCAAGAGCGACTCAGAGCACTACCCGCCGGATGGCAAGCTGCGCGTTTACCGCAGCCGCACGGGCGGGGGCGAGTGGGAAGCGCTGACCAAAGGGCTGCCGCAAAAAAACTGCTACGTCAACGTGTTGCGCAGCGCTCTGGCGGTGGATACGCTCGATCCCTGCGGGGTGTATTTCGGCACCACCGGCGGGCAGGTATACGCCTCAGCCGATTCTGGCGACAGCTGGACGGCGATCGTCCAGGACCTGCCCAAAGTGCATTCGGTTGAGGTGCAGGTGCTGCCATGATCCGCCTTATTCTGCCCACCCACCTGTGGCGGCTGGCGAATACCGACCGGGAGATCGAGATCGAGGTCGCTGAACCGGCTACCATCGGCGCAACGCTGGATGCCCTGGAGAGGCGCTATCCCATGCTACGCGGTACGATCCGCGACCACATCACCAAAGAGCGCCGCGCCTACGTGCGCTTCTTCGCCTGTGGAGAGGATTGGTCTCACGAGCCGCAGGAAATGCTCTTGCCCGAAGCGGTGCTGAAAGGCGAGCAGCCCTTGCGCATCGTGGGGGCGATGGCGGGCGGGTAGCTGCCAATGATTATTTTCGGTTACCTGGACGAGTTTTGTCGATTTCGTCGATCCTCGTTCGACGTATATATAGAACGAGGCTAAATGCCGGTATCCGATATCTAACAAAGGAGATTTAGCGATGAGAGTAATGGTGATCGTGAAAGCCAATAAGGACTCAGAGGCGAGTGTGATGCCGAGCGAGCGCATGCTGACTGAAATGGGAAAATTCAATGAGGAGCTGGTGAAAGCTGGCGTGATGCTGGCAGGCGAAGGACTGCACCCCAGCTCGAAGGGCAAGCGTGTCAGGTTCTCGGGGAACAAGGTCAGCGTGATCGACGGCCCATTCGCTGAGACGAAAGAGCTGATTGCGGGCTTCTGGCTCTGGCAGGTCAGGTCAATCGACGAAGCCGTTGAATGGGTCAGGCGCATGCCCAATCCAGCCGACGCTCAGGAAGGCGAGATCGAGATCCGCCCCGTGTTCGAGGCCGAGGACTTTGGCGCTGAGTTTACGCCTGAGCTTCAGGAGCAAGAGGCGCGGCTGCGCGCTCAGGTCGAGGCGCAGAATCGTTAAAGGAAGGTAGCGCATGTCAAAAGTCACCACATTTCTGACATTCAAGGAAAATGGCGAGGAGGCAGTGAACCTGTATGTCTCCCTGATCAAGAATTCGAAGATAACGAGCATTGTCCGCAGTGAAGGGGGCGGTCCTTTCCCGAAGGGCGCCTTGCAGCACGCTTCGTTCTCGCTGGATGGGCAAGAGTTCGCGGCGATGGACGGTGGACCATATTTCAGCTTTGACCAGGGTTTTTCGCTCTTTGTCAACTGCGAAACACAGGAAGAAATCGACAGGCTGTGGGATAAGCTCTCCGAAGGCGGCGAAGAGCAGCAATGCGGCTGGCTCAAGGACAAATACGGTGTCTCCTGGCAAATTGTGCCTTCTATCCTGGGTGATATGCTGATGAATGGGGATGCCGAGAAGTCGAAGCGGGTCATGGAAGCCTTCCTCAAAATGACCAAATTTGATATCCATGCCCTGCAAGAAGCGTACG
>JAGDMX010000308.1 GCA_017860725.1 Chloroflexota bacterium
CTCCTTGGCCTTTGTAAGGGTACAGGTTAGGCGCCCCGGTCAGCACGATGTGCTCTTGTTGCCCATCGTCCAGGCGGCACAGCACCAGCCGGTCGGCGTTGGGGTGCGGCATCACTTCCAGCACCGCTGCGGTCACGATCTTATCCACCTCCCAGCTGATGCCAGTGATCTTCATCTCGCATGTATCCAGGCCGCTGGGGTTTCCGGTCGGCATGGGCAACCCTACATAGGTAATCTCCTCCACCTCAAGTCCGGCCATCGTCAGGCGGTGGGCCAGCTCATGCGGTGGCAGGCTGATGTCAACAAAGTCGCGTATCCAGGATAAAGGTAGTTTCATGGCTAGAATTGCTCCAGGAATCTTAGATCGTTAGCCCAGAAGTAGCGTATATCGTCAATGCGGTGTCTCAGCATCGTGATACGCTCCGGGCCCATGCCAAAGGCGTACCCGGTGTAACGCAGGGGATCGTAGCCGCCGTTGTGCAGCACCACCGGGTGAACCATGCCGCATCCCAGGATTTCCAGCCAGCCGCTACGCTTGCACACCGGGCAGCCCTTCCCGCCGCACACGAAGCACTCCACGTCCATCTCGGCGGAGGGTTCGGTGAATGGGAAGTGTGCTGCTCGAAAGCGGGTTCGCACATTCAACCCGAAGAAGCGGCGTGCCCAGTCGCTCAGCGTGCCTTTCAGGTCGCCAAAGGTGATATTGTCGCCGACTGCTAGACCCTCGAGCTGGTTGAATTGCATCTCCGAGCGGGTGGAGATCTGCTCATAGCGGGCGCACATTCCCGGCAGGACGATGCGGATAGGCGGCGGGTTATCGGGATTCATGGCCGCGTACTCCCGCATAGCGCGGATTTGGCCCGGCGAGGTATGAGTGCGGTACATGATTGGGTTCTCACCGCGCGCCCGGCCGGTGTCCAGGTAATAGGAGTCTTGCATCTCGCGTGCCGGGTGATTGATCGGGAAGTTGAGCAGTTGGAAGTTGTACTCGTCTGTCTCGATCTCACGCGAGCGGTAAACCTGGAAGCCCATCTCAGCAAAGACTCGGTACAGATCGCGCAGAGTCTGCGTGGTGGGGTGGACCCGGCCGCGTGGCAGAGGTCGACCTGGCAAGGTGACATCCAGGCGCTCCACTTGCAAGGATTGCTGTAAAGCGGCCTGTCTTAAGGCTTCGGCTTTTTCGGCGAAGGCTGCTTCCAGCGACTGCTTGACCTCGTTGGCTCGGCGACCGATCTGTGGACGTTCTTCCTTGGGCAGGCTTCCCAGCCGGTCAAAGGCTTGCATCAAGGGGGCGCTGCGCCCCAGGTAGGCGATTTTCCATCGCTGCAGAGTTTCGTCATCCTGGACACTTTGCAGGTCGGCGAGCGCTGCGCTTTGGATTTCATTCAATTGGTCGAGCATATATCCTCCTTATCGAAGCCATCCGGGCGAGGCTGTTTGCGCACCTTTGCAGACTACCCTGACCGGACAGGGTATCAGAAATTAAAATCCCGTCCCTGTCAGGGACGGGATGGGTTCCCGCGGTACCACCCTGGTTGCCTGCTTACGCAGGCCGCTCTGCTGCCAACAGCCGGTCGTTCGGCGATTGGCGCCCTTCCGTTAACGCGAGGGCTGCGTCCCAGACTACAGGAGTTGCTCCTATTGCATCACAAGCCAGAACAACCCGTTCCCCTGGGCGGCTCGGGAGGGAACTTCGACCAGTTTCCACCGGGCGGGGGTCTCAGTCGTTGCCCACGCCTCCCTGTTGGCTTTCGCTGGTGTACTTTCCTCCGTCATAGCCTTTTAAAGTCTATGTGTTAGGTAATTAACGTCAGTTCGGGATAAGGAAAAAAAGAGGTGTTTTGGGTTTATCCCGAATTCACGTTAATTATCTTTATAAAAGGTGATGTTGTCAAGGCGGTTTATAAAAGTCGTGCATCGCAGGTTTCCTTTGCCGGGCAAAGACTCGCCTGCTCAAATGACAGGCTATGAAAGGTTATAATGTCCGGGCTGATGGATCAGAGTCGTTTGCTATCCGGTCTGCGCCAACTGCAAGATACAAGCCGTGTATTAAGGTTACGCGTGTTGCATATAACCTCGGTCTTCTGGCTGCTGGTTTTCGGCTTGCTTTTGATGCAGGTTGGGGAACTGGCATTGCCACAACCTGGGCCAGACTTAGCTCCGATATGGGGGCGAAAGCCTGTGCTGACATACCTGGTGCTGACGGTCGGATCGGCTGAGCAATTGCGCCAGTCCGGATTGTTCAGCGAGGTGCAACTGCAGGTGGTGAGGGAGATTGCTCGCCATGAGGAAGCGCAGCTACAGCGGTTGGAACGGTCCAGCAGGGAGATTGTTGAGCGTACCGATTTGTCATTGTTGCAGAAGCGCCAACTAATACGATGGCTGGGGTATAACCAGGAGGTGAGGCGCATTGTACGAACTGGTCAGGTTGCTCTCTTAGCAGAGCTGGGCGGTAGTGATTACTTTAAGCTGGTCGCTTGGGCCGAGCGGCAGTGGAAGGTTGAGCGATCGCTACACGGCAGCATCGCGCTTCAATCTGGCCCACGCACTTACCACATCTTTGCCACGCACTATAAATCCAAGGGGGCCTACATAGTCGCTTTACCCGACCAATGCTTGAAGCTGTCAAATAGTGGCTCGAATTCATGTGTGGATCGGGGCTACCAACCAGGGCAGGGCTACACAGTCTTCATGAGCTATAAAAATAAGAGCACCGCTGCTCTGGTTGGCGAGGTCGGCCCGTGGAACATCGACGACAACTACTGGGCGAGTATTTATGATCCTCAGCCGCGACGTATGTTTGCCGACCTGCCGCTGGGGTTGCCCGAGGCTCAGGCAGCCTATTTTAATGGCTACAACGGGGGAGTGGATCAGTATGGGCGCATAGTAACGGCTCCTTTTGGCATTGACCTAGGTGATGGTGTCGGGGCTGATATTGGCCTAGAGCCGGGTGCTAACGACTGGATTGAAGTGACTTATATGTGGACGGAGGGGTGGAATCCGGCCGCGGCGGGGGCTTCATCTGGGGGATGGGTTGCGCCGCTGGAGACAGCCGCGCCTAATCCGGATGGCTCGGTGATGCACGAAGTGCAGCCTGGTCAGGCTTTGTGGAGTATCGCTGCAGCCTATCAAATCGACCTGTCCGATCTACTGGCACTGAATGGGCTGACGGAAAAAGCTGTAATCCGGCCCGGAGATAAACTGGTAATCAAGATGGGAGAGCCGACGGACACACCTGAAAAAGAAAGCCATGCGACTGCGTTGCCTTCCTTGTCACTGACCGAAACCTGGGCAATACCCACAATGAAACGCGCGATCACCACCACAACCGTGGACATGCAGTTGTCGGAAGCAACTCCCACGAGTCGCGCGCCTCAGCCCGTAGCCGATAGACCGGTGGACCCAGTGTTGGCCGGGATTTTAGTCCTGGTGGTGGCAGGGACAGCCTTGATAGTGTTTGGGGTGTTGTATCGCCGTTGAGCAGGTATAATAGGCTCGCCATGTTAAAGATTCGTGTTAAACGACAAAGTGCTATTTTTTCTTATAGAAAACACAAATCAACGATTGTAAGGCTGGTTGGGCTGGGCTTTCTAGTGATATTCCTTGCAAGTTGTTCGAATGGCGAACCTAAACCGGGTGTAATAACATCCGGAGATGCCGGCCAGGCCAGTGCTACGGTCGTATCCACAGCTACTTCCCTTCCACCCACCCCTACACCTGTACCAATGGCGGCTCAGGTTAACGGCGAAGGCATTTCCCTGGCGGAGTATTGGGCCGAGTTGGCTCGCTATAAGGCGAGTACCGGGCACGAGCTGACTACGGATGATGAACAGCGGGTATTGGGTGATCTGATCGACCAGATTTTGTTGGCGCAGGGCGCGGCTGAGCAGGATTACCTGGTGGATGAGCTGACGCTAAACGAGCGCCTGGCGCAGCTCACCACTCAGATGGGCGGCGAGCAGGCATTGTTGGACTGGCTCTCGACCAACAGTTACGACGAAGCGAGCTTCCAGCAGGCACTGCGGCGTGCCACCGCTTCTGCCTGGATGCGCGATGAAATCCTACGCACCACCCCGACGACCGCCGAGCAGGTACATGCCCAGCAAATCTTGTTCGATAATCCGGATGAGGCTAACCAGATATTGGCACAATTACAAGGTGGGGCAGACTTTGCCCAACTGGCGGCACAATACGACCCGGCAACACGCGGCGAGTTGGGCTGGTTCCCGCGTGGCTACCTGCTAGATCCAGCGCTAGAAGAAGCGGTTTTCAAGCTAGAGGTAGGGCAGCACACCCCGGTGCTGCAGTCGGCGATTGGATATCACATCATTCAGGTGGTCGAGCGGGAGATGGA
>JAGDMX010000309.1 GCA_017860725.1 Chloroflexota bacterium
GCCTGGTATGCTGGAGCCTTTCCGCCGGGCGCAGGGAATAACCCAAGATCTCCGCTTTATTTACATCTCGCCCGCTCAGATAACCGGCGCGCACTACCCGCACGCGCTCGCTCCATGGCATGAAGTGCAAGGCGGCTTCCTTGTACTTTTTGAGCAGCGCCAGGCTATGATTGCCGACGCCCATCGAGATCAAGAAGCGGAAAGGCTCCTTGGAGATCACCGTCCAGTAACCCATCGGCATCATGTTTTCACCCACAGTCAGCAGCACCAGGTGCAAGGGGAAAAATTTGGCTGAGAATTGAGCAGTCTTTACCTGCCCGGGCAGCATTACAGCACCTCCTTAAGCTCCAGGACGTTCCCTTCGGGATCGACAAACTTGATCCAGCGGCTGGACTTATAGGCTTCCATCTCCCCAATAAAATTAACGCCTCTTGCCTGCAGCTCCTGGATTCTACCCGGGAGATCATCCACCCCGAATCCGACGACCACGGCCTGCTGCTCAGCCGTTTTGGGTGCTAAGCTCATCTTTCCACCCGGCACCAATTCAAACAGTGCCCCTCCACCCGCATCGAATACCGCCCAATCCGCGCTGCTGCGGCGCAAGCGGAAGCCCACCACGTCTTGATAGAATTCAACTGCCCGCTCCAAGTCCTGCACGGACAGCCCAGCCCAGATCAAACCTGTAAGTTTCATAGGAATCCTCCTTCTGCCCTAGCCCGATATATTCATCCAATTATAAGGAAGTCAATCGGTTTGTAAACCGTATTTCCCATTTATAATTGCTTCTTGCGGAATTTTTAAGGATAAAAAAGAGAGCCTAATGGCAACGGATGAAATTGTTACCGGTCAGCTTCATAGCTGGAGCTTGATCGAAAAGCTGGGCGAGGGCGATGCAGGTGAAGTGTATCTGGTAGAGTCTTTATTTGACCAGCAGAAAGCTATTCTAAAACGTCCCTATCGCAGTGCATTCACCAGCGATATCAACCGGCAGGCGGCGCAAATCGCCTCTGAGGCCCAAATTTTACACACCTTGAACGGCCTCAATTTGGTTGTGGACTGGCCGAGTCCCAGCCAGGCTATTCAGGTTCATGTGCCCCAGGTGATCGACCGCAGTAAAGCGGGTACCGAATACAGCGACCGGTTCTTTATCGTCTTCGAACTGGCGGGCGGATTCGACCTGAACACACTGGCGAGATGGACGCGCCTGGGGCAAGCTGATCAAAGCGACAGGTCCAAAGAAATCCAGCAGTATCTAGAGACGATTGCCGATAGCAAGAAAATCCCCGATCTGATCCTGCTGCGCTCGCTGGCGGGCATTTTAGGGCTTTTTCAGCACATCCATAACTTCCGCTCGGACGAGGTCGTCGATTCGTCTGCAGGCTTGATCTGGAACGATGTCAAACCCGCCCATCTCTTTTGGGATCCATACCATAAGCGCCTGACCGTGATTGACTGGGGCAATGGCCAATTCCTGGAGATCGATGGCACAACTCCCGATTTCCGCTTCACGCGCATCTCCGATTACAGCCAATTCGTTCATGAGATGGGGTTATTCCTGGCAGAACAGGCACCCCACCTGCATGCAGGACTGGAATGGCCCACAGCCCGAATCCAGGCCTTCGACCTGCCGGATTTGATGCCTGCCATCCGCGAGAAAGTGTCCGAGCTGCTATCTGCAGAGCTGCAGAAGCTACAGGCTGTCCGCCAGCTTGAAAGCAACCTGATCCTGACCAGCTATCCGGCTACGAATCAAATCGCCGAACTGGAGCAGATCCGCCAGCAGATTATCCTGTTTGGTGAAATTCCCGATCACGCTGGAGCACAAAAGTTTTGCCTGCATCTGGCTTCCCACCTGGTGGCGGAAGGCCGCCTGATGGAATTCCGTGAGAACTGTACCCAAGCCAGCCAGTTACCCGAGGCAGAGGTGGATAAATGGCGCTTCCTGGATCACATGGCGCAGATCACGCCTCAGGACGAATCAGGGACAGGTACGTCAAAACTAACCAAGGCGTTTTTACACGCCATTCAGGCCGGACTGCAGGGAGACTGGCCAACCGCGCTGTGGGCATTGTTCTCAGTTTCCAGCAAAGGCGAAGAGCCTGACTGGTGGGACGATATCGCCCGCGGCATCCGCTGGTTTGAATTCGGGATTGACCCCGCAGTTCCCACACCCTATATCGCGGTCAAACGCGCATTACATACGATGCAATCCGCCTCCATCCAGCTCGAAGATACCAGACCCCGTTCTCCAGAACCTGCCCCGCCGTTTTGGATGAGATCGGCGCGCTGCAACCGGCCGCACAGGAGACCATCATCCGCAGCCTGGAGCAGCCCAGGGCACAGGTGAAAATTGTGATGGATGCCTGGGGGCGCAAAGAGTTCGAGGCCGCCCGGCGAGGCTTGCGTTACATCCTGCTGTGGGATCCGGATCGCCGGCGCTTATTCCAGGCCGACCGGGCTATCCAGGCCGCCCTGAGCTGGTTGGCCAATGCCGCTAAAGGCCCGCGCCGGGATCAAACTCTGCAGGAATACCTGACACCGTTAGAGCTGGAAGGTCGCGAGCTGCGTAACCAGGTAGGCTCGGCGCGCTGGCTGGATTTGATCTTGGACACGTTTCTCCGCTTGCGCAAAGGTGCCAACCCTGCCGACCTGGTTTATGAGAAGCCGGAGCTAAAATCCGAGCTACCCTGGCTTAGCGACCTGGAGCCGCCCCGGCCCACCCGGTCCCTGTCCTCAGGTCCCATTCGTCTGGAGCGACAAACACAGCCAGCGACCAGTGAGCGGTCTGTGCGCGGCATCCAGGAAGCCATCCTGGGGAGGGACCAGGATGTGCGCTTGGGAGAGCCACTGGATACCTGGGTGGCCGAGGCGCGAGGTTCCTCTGCTCGCGTGTTCACCGCTCACCTGCGCACCCCTATCTCGCAGCTGAAATCCTGCGCGCTCAAGATCATGCGGAGCGACCGTATAGACTATGCCCTGCCGCTCTTCCGCGAGGAGATCCAAATCCTGGCTTTGATGCGCGATGTGCCGGGCATAACCCCTCTGCTTGAGTGCGGCTTCATCCAATTGGATGATGGACAGGATTTACCGACCGACGTACGCAGCCACTCGGCGCAGGAGCTGAGCGGTAAAGTCGTTCGTTATGCGCCGGAAGAGATCGTCGGTTATCTGGCCGAGCTGGAAGTAAAAGCACATAGCGGCTGGCTCCCTTACCTGGCGATCGATAAATATTCTCAGGGCGATAACCTGCTCCAATTTTGCGATACCGGCCACACTCACGGGCGCTTCCTCCCGATCGACGCTTTGCTGTGCATGGCTATCCAAATCTGTGATATCCTGGAGATTGCTCATGCCAGGAATATTGTTTATCGTGATCACAAAATCTTGCATTATTACTGGCTGGAGCCATATAATGGAATCTATGTGATCGATTGGAATGTCGCCAAGCGCCACCCTCATGGCCTGAGCGCAGAGGAGAAGCAGTTCGACCTGGTGCAATTCGGCGCCCGGGCTTTACACCACATCTTTACAGGCCGGCCGGCGCCAGGCGCGCTCCCTACAGGACCGACACGACCCGATGAGATCGAGGCTGCTGCCCATTCCTATCGCGCCCAGTGGACCTACGATGATCAACGCCTGCCGACAGCATTGAAAGATATCATCGAGAAAGACCTGGCAGGAGGCTATACCCAGGTTAGAGGCCTGAGATATGATCTTTCACAGGTATTCCAGCAGATGTCCAGCGACGGACCAGCACAAACGGGTTAAATTCCTATGAATCACTATGAAGAGCTCGTAGATCAAGCGAACTTGCTGCTCAGCCAGGAGGCTCCCGCCCCGGCCGATCTGCAAGCGATCCTGATCGAGATCGATGACCTGATCAATTCGCCGGGCTTCCAGGAGCTTGCTAACGAAGAGCGCACTGCTCTGCAAGCCTTGCGCCGGGAGTTAAAAGCAATAATCAGCCAGCCGGTGGAAGAATCCGAAAATAACGCCGGCGAGATCAGCATGGGCGCTTACGTGCCACTGCCCGAAACCTTCGAGCCTGGCATGGCAGCGGTCGAATTACAGCCGCACAATACGGAAGCCGAAAGCCTGATGGAAATGGCCGAGCGCATGTTCTACAGCGGACGCTACGCCGAGGCGATCAAGCATTACGAGCGCGTGCTGCAGATCGAGCCCAATTGGGAGCGCGCCCGGCAGCACCATTCGGAAGCGGAAAATTATCTACGCACCGGCTACATCCCTTCTGTTGCCCTGCCGGCAGAAGCTGCTTCAGCCTATGGAAAGGCGCAATCGGCATCCCGAGTCGGGCGTTATGCGGATGCCCTGGCACTGCTCTCCAAAGCCCAGACGGTATTACGAGAACTGGGAATTGTACGCTGGCAGGAGGGTCAAGAATTCGAGCAAAAGCTCCAGGAAAATATCGATGCAGAGAATGTGTACCAGGAAGGCTTAAAAGCATTCGAAGCTGGTCAAATTGATGACGCCATCGAGCGTATCGATACCGCTTTGCAGGCTACCGGACAACCAAAATACGCCAATAAGTCACAGACCTACCGAAAAGTAAAAGAAACCTTGCGCGCGGTCAATGACACGTTGAATGCTCCAACACCAGACCTCAACGGGATCGTGCAATCTAAGGCTGCCATCGACGGGCTGGTACACGACTACGGCGAAAACCCTGCTTTCCAACGCGTACGTTCGCGGCTCGAGAATTCCATCCCCAAGGCCACGGCGCCAGTAAAAGAGCAGGTGCGCAGCCTGAAATCCCAGGCAGAAAAATCCACCACGATCGAAGGTACCCTGTACATGGCACAGCAGGCCAAGTCACAGTTGGATACCATTCGCAGCTTGCAAGGCGTAGACGAAAGCCTGGATCGCCTGCAAAACGATGTCGACAAGCTAATTCGTGAAACGGAAAAATATGAAGCCGATCTACAGACCGCACAGGCCTCATACCAAAATAACCGGCGCTGGCCTGCCAGTGCGGCGCGTATCAGCACCGACGTGCGCACCCGTTACCCAAACGATCCGGGGGTCGTCCAGCTCAATCGCTCACTTTCGGGCTATTACGCCGGTCGCATGGCGATCCGCGTCGGCCTGGTCGTTATCCTGCTGATTGGCTTGTTTTTCCTGATCCAATGGGGCGCCGGACGATTCCGGGCGTATACCCTTTCCCTGACCCCCACAGTGACCTCCACAGCCACTGTTACCGCAACCGCAACTGCTACAGCAACAGCCACCCCAACAATTACCCCAACCCCCATGCCCAGCGTCACGCCGTCGCTCACACCGACTCCTATGGCGGGAACCATTTTGCGGACGATCTGGGCCCGCAGCGGCTGCTACGAGCAATTCAACGCCGTCGGTCGCGTGCCGGAGGGCGGGACGATCCGCTTCCTGCCTTCTGAGAGGCGGTTCGATAGCTTTAACCGGGAGTGCGTCCTGGTCGAATACCAATCACCCACCAGCTCGGTGATTGGCTGGGTGCTAATTGCCGACGTGGGTGCCGCACGCACAACTCCGAGTCCGACAGCCACACCATAGACCGAATTAGCAACAGCATGTCTGGGCTAAAGGACCTATTCCTGCTTGATCCCGAAATCATCTTCCTGAATCACGGCTCATTCGGGGCCTGCCCGCGTCCGGTCCTGGAAACCTACCAGTCCTGGCAATACGCACTGGAGCGCCAGCCGGTCGAATTCCTGGGACGACGCATCATCGAGCTGCTATGCGAGGCGCGCCTGCGTCTGGCAACCTATCTCGGTGTGGGTGCGGATGAGCTGGTCTATTTCCCCAACCCTACCACAGCGATCAATATGGTGGCGCGCAGCCTAGCTCTGCAACCCGGCGATGAAATCCTGTCTACCAACCACGAGTATGGGGCCATGGACCGCACCTGGCGTTTCATCTGCCGCCAGACCGGGGCGCGCTACATTCAACGTGAGCTAATCCTGCCGCTCACCAGTATAGAAGAGATCATCGAGACCGTCTGGTCGGGTGTAACCAGTCGTACCCGGGTCCTGTTCATCAGTCATATCACCAGCCCCACTGCTCTGATATTTCCCATCGATGAGCTGTGTCATCGAGCGCGCCAGGCGGGTATCTTGAGCATCGTCGACGGCGCCCACGCCCCGGGTCAGATTCCCCTGAACCTGTCGCAGGTCGGAGCAGATCTTTACACTGGCGCATGCCACAAGTGGTTATGCGCTCCGAAGGGTGCAGCCTTCCTGTACGCCAGGCAAGAGATTCAGCAAATGTTGCTGCCCCTGGTTGTGAGTTGGGGATATGAAAGCGAACACCCCAGCCCATCCCGGTTTATCGATTATCACGAATGGCAAGGCACACGTGATCTGTCTGCATTCCTGACTGTCCCAGCGGCGATAGATTTTCAAACCCGGCACAATTGGGATCAGGTGCGAGCAGATTGCCACCGCCTGGCAAGCCAGGCGCGCAACAGGTTGAATGCCTTGACGGGCCTGGAGCCCGTCTGCCCCGATACCCCGGACTGGTTCGGACAGATGTTTGCAGTGCGTCT
>JAGDMX010000310.1 GCA_017860725.1 Chloroflexota bacterium
GGTATCCACCGTAGAATAACACAGTGCAGCCTGAGTCGGGTTAGCGCCATCCACAGCTGCGACGGTCGAGTCGATCAAAGGTGCCGGACCTACGGCAGTGGCCAGGGAGGCACCATAATACGTCGTGCCGTCACCCAGGGTGACCGAGCCTTCCCCGCTGCGATTATGCGTGCCAGCTGCAATGGTGGTGACCCACGGCCCGGGGTGTGCCACAGTAGCAGTAGCAGGGCCGCTATTGCCGGCCGAGGCTGCCACGAACACACCTGCATCGGCTGCGAATAAGAAGGACACCATAACCGGATTGAGGAAGTCAGTGGTCGAACCACTGATCGAGTAGTTGATTACATCTACACCATCAGCCACAGCCTGGTCGATGGCTGCCACCAGGTCGGCGGTAAAACCGCTGGCCTGCGAGCCGTCTTCCAAAGACCACAGGGCTTTATACATGGCGATGCGGGCGCGCGGGGCAATGCCGCTGATCGTGCCGAAGACAGCCGCCGGACCGGTGGCCGCGACACCATTATTGCCGCCGGCAGTGGACGAGGTATGGGTACCATGGCCGTTGTAATCGCGCGCCGAGTTGAACTCCCAAGGTCGCTCGGCATCAACGCCGGCGCTTCCACCCCAAGCAGCGTTGAAGAACTGGGCACCGATCAGCTTCTGATTGCAGTTGCTGGCGTTGAACATCTCACCAGGCACACACTTGCCGTGCCAGCCGGGGATCTGCTGGTAGCCCAGCTTGCCTGGCTGGCCGTTGGGGCCGAGGCGGGTGCGGTCGCTGAAGCTGGGGTGCTCGGGCCAGATGCCGCTGTCGACGATGCCGATGATGACATCTTCACCGGTCGCATCGAAGGTCTCCCAAAAGCCGGTCTCGCCGGTTAATCCCAGGAAGTCTGGAGTCGACGACGTATCGGCATACACCATCTCATCCTTGCTGACCGCCAGGACGCCAGTGACATTCTTCATCGCCTCCGCCTGGGCTTGAGTCAGCTCGGCAGCAAAACCATTGTAGGCATAGCGATAGTTGTATACATTATTACTGCCACCCACCGCCTTGAGCGCCTTTTCGTGCTGGCGATCGAGGTAATCGGCATATTTGACGACCTTCTGGCTGAAGGGGTTAATCTTCTCGCCCTTGGCCGGCTTGGTAGCCTGAAAGCCCGGGATATCACCGGTATAGGCTACAACCGGGGCATCAGACATCTGGACGATGTAGACATTATTGGAGAATTTCTTAGCCTGGCCCGGTGCCACCTCACTGCCCCCAGCCGCAAAGGTTGGGAGGGCAGTAGCCAGCAGGGCAATCAGGACCAAAATCGTGAAAAACTTTTTAATAGTTGTTATCTCCTTGTTAATATTTAAGAACCGATAGCGGATTAGATCGCCATATCACGTGTGTAGCAAATATATATTTTTCTGGATTGATCACCTCCTTATGAAATCCTCCCTTGCGGTACATTACTATTAAGAGGTATCACAACACAGGAGACGCGGTTAAACACAAAGCCGGCGCGTCTTACTACCTGTGCTCGCATCCTCCATGAGGAAACCATGTCGAGCAGTAGTTCTGGTATGCATTAAGCTTATTAAGAAAATGAAAGCCGAATAAATTATACCGAAAGATACGGGAATGTCAACCGGCCCTGCCTAAATTTAATTTAACCCCCTTAGAAGGATTTCTTGCTTCCTTCTCAAAATGTGTCGCCGGCCTTTTTTACCCAAAAGCGATAGATCAAGTAAGCGGCAAGCGCCAGAATCCAGCCTATGGCGAGAATCACCACCCCCCAGGCAAATGCCCGGCTCCAGTCAAACTGTCCGGCTGGTGGCTCGGGTGCAGGAACCTCAGGGGGTGGGGTATAGGATGGCTGTGAAGTTGGCGTGGCAGGAGGCGGTTGGGTGAAGAGGGCCGCCTGGGCTGTGGCAGTGCGCGTCTCAGCCAGCTCCGCCTGTGAATCAATGTTTTCCTGGACCACCATCGGCAGATAGATACCCGGGGAAGCGGTTACCAGCGCGGCGAAGGTGGATACCTGCTGCACCAATGTAGGGGTAGCAACCAGGGCTGTTTGGGTTGGAGTAGCACTAAACGTCGGCGTGATAGTTGGCAATGGAGAATTGGTGGCCAGGGGGATCCCGGTGGTGAAAATTTGAGCATTGGAAACATTCAGGGGTAGATATTCTCCCGCCGGGGAAATCAGGTCAATTTGATAGAAACCGATCGTACTGACCCCGGTACCGGTCGCCAGCAAGTCAAAGGACAGCAGGATGCCGTTCCCCGATACGGAGGATGCTGGATCGAGCAAGGAGTTGTTATAGTTTATCCGGCCAAGAAAGTTATCTACGATATTAACCGTCGATAGAGTCTGAGGGACGAATAAGAAATTGCCATCCCGCACCTGTACACCAGGCAGGTTCGAGTCGGCATCCAGCACTTGCACTTTAGTCGGGTCAAAGTTCATCTGGACGCCATAACTAAAAACAGAGGTCGCGTTTTGGATCCAGACGCTGATTGTCAACGTTTGCCCAATTTCCAAACTGATCGGAACCGGCATGATGTAAATTGTGGCCTGAGCCTGAGACGCGGCTGGCCGGTAAATTAAACACACACAGAAAGCAGAGATGAGCAGCGCCCAAAACAGGTGTTTGGAACGATTGATCCGTGATCGCAACTCGAACTCTCCGTAACAACGCCGGCGAGTCCGAGGATTGATAATTTCCACGGCACAAGCCGGTATGATTGTCAGTGACGTTGCATGAAGTCTAAAATCATTATACACGATCCGTCTGAAAACAACTGAGTTACGCAAGAAAAATATGGTTACATCCTTAGTAATGTCAGTTCGGGATAAGGGAAAAAGGGGTGTTTTGGGTTTAGTCCAAAATCCTTTTATCCCGAATTCTCGTTTTAAACAATACTCCTCCCGATCGCAATACAACCAGGAGGAGTATTGGTACTGGGCTTATTGCTGATTACGGGGTGACGCTCTCGACGATCACGTCACCAGAACCAACCAGGACATTGGTATCGGTGCGTACCTGAACAGCGCCAAGCAAAACACGCCCGGCGGCTGGCGCAGCGTTAGCTGTCACCGTGCCGGGAACGATCCAGGAGGCACCGCTGGCTCGCAAGGCATTAGCGTCGGTCACAATCACCGAGCCAAAGGCTGGGTTAGCGAACACATCCACATAGTTATAGCTGGTCGTGCCGGCCGGAACCGAGAAACCGTCAATTAAGACCAACCAATTACCAGCAGCCGGGTTCGCGACAGTCACTGACTCTTCAGAGTCGCCATCTGCACTCTGCCCGGCTAAAACACAGGTGCCGCTCGTGCAGTTGTAAACAAACAGATCCAGGTCAGCCGCAGGATCGGAAGGGCTGCCGATCGTGGCGCGCAGTGAAGTGGAACCGGAGGCTACGTTTATAGAGAAAGTCTGCTGCGAATGGTTTGCGATCGTGGGGGTCGCTCGATAAGCGCTTCCGAGTGCCACACCTACTGCCCGGCCAGTGAATGGGCCGAACAGGTTGGTGATCGTATACGAGCGCGCCACGGGGACACCGATTGTCGCCGATGAGATCACATCAGGATTGGGTGAGACGGTAGCGCCCAGGATCGAAGCCGTCAGGGTAAAAGGTGCACTGACAGCATCCGAATTACGGCGGGCATCCACTGTGACTTCCCACACACCAGCTTGCGGATTGGAGGTCGTACGGCTGAGTGCGCTGCCTGTGCTGCAGCCACCAATCGATGGGTTGTAGCAGTTGCTGACGGCATTGGAATCGATCCCCACACCGTAAGGGTGCCAGCGCAAGAAGCGAATTGCACCTAATCCTGCTGCACCACCGCCGACCATATCCACCTTGAAGGCAGGCGTTCCGGCGGGGACATAGAAGTAATAGCTCTTGACCTGTTGTGGGCCTAGCGTGCCACTCTTGGTGACCGAGTAATTCTCGGCAGCCGTGAAGGTATCTGCAGCAACCACCACATTCATTGTCTGGTAGTCAATCCCCGCTGTGCCTGGGTCATCGATGTTCAAGATGGCCGAGTGCGCGCCGCTGGTCGCCGGGGTGATGGTTACCGGGAAGGAAACCGGATTATTGAGCGGCAGGGCAAGTGTGCCAGCGGCGGCAAAGGTTCCATCGTTATCCACCCAGGACACAGTGTAAGTGATGGGTTTCGAGCCGCCCTTGGTCCGGACAAAGGTGTACGTGCGGGTATAACCGGTCCCCACCGCCACACCTTCACGGTCGTTAATCCCGATACCGAAACCAGGGACAGCCAGGAAACCGCTCAAAACGGTATTGACCGGCACCTGCGAGAAGATCTCGGAGGTCTTGATGTTAGTCT
>JAGDMX010000311.1 GCA_017860725.1 Chloroflexota bacterium
TCGTCGTACTGCGCCGGCACTCGCAGCCCAAGCCATGCTTGCCAGGGCTCAAGATCCTCATCGTATTCGTCGGCGTTGATCACTGCCAGGGTGTCCAGGCTTGCCGCTGCCCGTGCCATGGCTTGTAGCGCGCCGCGCCCCGGCAGGGGCATGGCCAGCGGGCCAAGCAGGGCCGGGATAGGCAGGCTCAGCGCCACCGGCAAGTCAGTCACCAGGCGGCTGTCAGCATCGAAGGTCAGGTTCATCACCCCGCCGCCTAAGTCCACCTGAGTGGAGATCGACTCGCGCCCGTGGATGCCGTCCCGCGTCGGGCGCACGATCTCGCTCATATCCAGCCAGATGCCTTCAAAACCGGGGCCAGCAAATTTACCCCCATAGCCCGCCCCTGAGATCGGGATTTTCCCGGTTTCGGCCTGAAACCAGGTCTGGGAGATGATCTCGGCGGTCCAGTAATCGTCGCCCCGCTGAGCCGAACCCATAAACACCTGATGCCCGTACTTTACATACGAGCCGGGATCATCATAGTGAAAGGCAGCCGGGTAACCTGCCGCCGGCGCCGATGCCGGAGTGGTGTCTATGTGGTAACGGTTTTGCGATTTCATTCTATTCTCCACGACAGACCTGCATGCGGATTAATCTCGAATTAACGATGACCATTAAATACAAAAAAGCACGCCGGGCGTGCCCCTTATGCATGCAGTTCTGCGCGCAAATACGGGATCGCCCCTCCAAATATCCTTCACCTGCCGATTAACTGCCTGGCGGGTGGCCACTGCGATGCACTCTGTCGGGCAGTTACCTGCACCGGTTTATCCATCGCTTCCTGGAGGGAACTGCACGGGACATGGCGGTCCCGGGAGGCATCCGCTGAACTCTCGATTTTCGCCGGTCTTCTTTCACACCTCCGGCTTAACCTCACCTTGCGGTGAGGAACCTCCACCTCGTCACCCCGCTAAATTTCCGGGGTCATGCGCTGCGGTTTCCTGGTAGCTATTCGATTTTAAACTAAGCTTGAATTTTACTCGCCCGGTATGTTTTCGTCAAGGGATTGGGCAAACTGCACAAATACCACTATATACAGGTGGATTACCTTTGGTGCCGCCATATATAGGATTCGCTGTGTGGATTACCGGTGGGATAATTTGGGTTATTAGCAAAATATTAATCCGATATATATTTGACAGGACAACTTGTTTTTGATAAACTATGATTGTCAGACAATTATTTGCATCCTGGATTCATCCAAACTCTATCAATTGTCATTTCCTACATCACCCTCCCGATGACTACCCTGCTTGTCAAGCATATCAACCATCTCGTCACGATGGATAACCAACGCCGGGAAATTTCCGACGGTGGTCTTTTTATCCGTGATGGATTTATCGAACAGGTCGGTCCTTCAGCGGCCCTGCCCCAGTCCGCCGATGAGGTGGTTGACCTTAGCGGCTGTATCGTCCTCCCCGGCCTGATCAACACGCACCACCACTTTTACCAGACGCTGACCCGGGCTGTACCTGCCGCTCAGGATGCCAATCTCTTCAACTGGCTTAAAACGCTGTACCCCATCTGGGCTCGCCTGACCCCGCAAGATATCCACATTTCTACCCAGACGGCGCTGGCTGAGCTGGCCCTCTCTGGCTGCACGACAGCCTCCGATCATTTGTACCTGTTCCCGAATGGCTCCCAGCTCGACGATGAAATCCTGTCCGCCCGAGAAGTAGGGCTGCGTTTGCATGCTTCGCGCGGCTCGATGAGCCTGGGCGAGAGCAAAGGCGGCCTGCCGCCGGATCGGGTAGTCGAGGATGAAGACTTTATCCTGAAGGATTCCCAACGCCTGATTGAAACCTACCACGATCCCCAACCAGGCGCCATGACCCAGGTCGTCCTGGCACCGTGCTCCCCATTTAGCGTCACTGCCGATCTGATGCGCCAGGCAGCCGTGCTGGCCCGTCAATATGGTGTACAGCTCCACACCCACCTGGCTGAGACACAAGATGAGGAAGCCTTTTGTCTCGAAAAATTTGGTCACCGTCCGGTCGCGTACATGGAGAGTCTGGATTGGGTTGGTCGTGATGTCTGGTTTGCCCATTCGGTGCACGTCAGTCCGGATGAGATCGCAGTCTACAGCCGCACCGGCTGCGGAGTCGCTCATTGCCCTTCATCGAATATGCGCCTGGCATCCGGAATAGCCCCCATCCTGGAGATGCTTCAGGGTGGTGTCAAAGTTGGACTGGGTGTGGATGGCTCCGCCAGTAATGATAGCTCGCATATGCTGAGCGAGGCGCGCCAGGCGATGCTGGTCGCCCGGCTGCGCGCCGGTCTCAGCGGCGCCTCACTCTCCGGCCAGGCTGCCCCACCCTTGATGACCGCTCGCCAGGCGTTGGAGATCGGCACGCGCGGTGGCGCGGCAGTATTGGGGCGATCAGACCTCGGCTCCCTGGAGGCTGGCAAATGCGCCGATTTTATCGCCATTCGCCTCGATCGCCTGGAATATGCCGGCGCCTTACACGATCCTGTCGCTGCTCTGCTGTTTTGCGCACCGGTGCGAGTGGACTATAACGTGGTTGGCGGCAAGTTTGTCGTCAAAAATGGACAATTGACCCATATCGATCTGCCCATCCTGATCGAAAAACACAATCAAGCGGCGCGCCGCCTGATGAATAACTAAGTTAGTTTGTGAAATTACCGAGAACGAGACCAGAGACCGATTGACTATGAATGCCCCTGCTCACGCTGCCCTTACCCGCAATCTGGTGGATGTCGCCATGGGACGCCAACCGGCCGATCTGGTGATCCGGGATGGTCGCTGGGTATGCGTCCAATCCGGCGAGATCATTCCCCACACAGATATCGCCATATCCGGGGAGCGCATTGCCTACATCGGACCGGATGCCAACCACACCGTCGGACCGTCCACACAGGTGGTTGAGGCAGGCGGGCGCTTTTTAGCCCCCGGCCTGTTGGACGCCCACATGCATGTCGAGTCGGGTATGCTGACCGTCACCGAATTCGTGCGGGCGGTAATCCCGCACGGCACGACCGGGATGTTCATCGACCCGCACGAGATTGCCAATGTATTCGGGCTGAAGGGCGTACGCCTGATGGTGGACGAAGCGGCAGTCCAACCGATCCATGTCTGGGTGCAAATGCCATCCTGCGTGCCCTCTGCGCCTGGTCTTGAGTCACCCGGCGCCAGCGTGGGTCCCGCCGATGTGGCCGAAGCCATGCAGTGGCCTGGGATCATCGGGCTGGGCGAAATGATGAACTTCCCCGGAGTCTTCTCCGGCGATGAGAAGATGCATGCCGAGATGGCAGAAACCGCTGTCGCCGGGAAAGTCATCGGTGGACACTATGCCTCACCCGATTTAGGCCTGCCGTTCCACGGTTATGTAGCCGGCGGACCACAGGACGATCACGAAGGTACGCGTATGGAAGATGCCGCCGCACGCGTCCGCCAGGGCATGAAAGCCATGCTGCGCTTCGGCTCTGCCTGGCACGACGTCGCCGAGGGCGTGCGCCCGATCACCGAGCTTGGCCTGGACTCGCGTAATTTCCTGCTGTGCACCGACGACTCGCATTCGCAGACTCTGGTGCATGAGGGTCATGTAAACCGGGCTGTCAAACAGGCGATCCAGCATGGCATCCCGCCGCTCACTGCTATTCAAATGACAACCCTGAATACTGCCGAATATTTTGGTGTCAGCAGGGATGTCGGTCTGCTGGCGCCCGGTCGATATGCCGATGTGCTTTTGCTGGATGACCTGGAAAAGCTCACCATCGCGGCAGTTTTCGCCCGGGGTAAGCTGGCCTTTGAAGGCGGCCATCTGCTCCTGGATTTGCCGGCTTATCCTTACCCTTCCTGGGCAAAAAACTCGGTCCACTTGCCGCGCCCGCTCCAACCGTCAGATTTTCGCCTGGAAGTCCCGGTTTCCCTGGCAAACGAGCCGCGCTTGATAGCCAATGTGATCGGCATCATCGAGAACCAGGCTCCCACCCAGCACCTGCGTTTCGACATGCCCGTCAACAATGGCGATCTGCGCCCTGACTTGGAGCGTGATCTTGCCAAGATCGCCCTGGTGGAACGCCATGCCGGCACAGGACGGGTACAGGTCGGGCTGGTACACGGGTTTGGGCTGACCCAATCCTGCGCCATTGCCTCCACGGTAGCCCACGACAGCCATCATCTGCTGGTAGTTGGCACCAGCGAGCACGATATGGCTGTGGCTGCGAACGCTCTGGCGGCAGCCGGCGGCGGGCAGGTCGTCGTCCGGCAAGGTCAGGTGATTGGGTTGGTGGAATTGCCGATCGCCGGGTTAATGTCTAACGAACCGGCGGAATGTCTAACGAACCGGCGGAGATTGTTGCACAGAAAGCGGCCAGCGTCCTGCAGGGATTCCGTGAGTGTGGCTGTAGGTTGAACAATCCGAACATGCAGCTCAGCCTGCTGGCCCTGGTTGTTATTCCAGAGCTGCGCATCTCCGACCTCGGGTTGGTCGATGTTACCCAATTCAAATGTATTTCCGTCGTTGAAAGAGCTTGAATAACGTTATCCACAAGATCACCAGAATCATTCAACCATAACCAAAATAGGAAAGAGAAAACCATGATGACAAACCAATCAATTTCACAAAGA
>JAGDMX010000312.1 GCA_017860725.1 Chloroflexota bacterium
ATCGGTGTCATGGCGACCGTACCGACCACCCTTCCCCCCACGATTGGACTACTCAACGAGCAATCCGTGATACAAGGTAAGAAAATTGAAACCCGCCAATATCTCGTTGAAGGAGCATGGAGTGTTTTGATGAGCGGTGACCGGCCGCGCTACGAGCAGATGGTGGCAGATGGTGCAAAAGTCCTGGCCCCCGAAGTGGATCTTATTGTATTGGCTCAGGCATCCATGTCTCGCCTGGCACCGATGCTGGCTACTGAAGTTGAGAAAGAAGTATTAAGCAGCCCGCGCTTGGCAGTGGAATATGTCAAGTCGCTTTTGGAGAAGATGTGAGTATCCACCAATCATGCTATGGCTGTGTAATAAATCCTGGTGAACAAAGATGACTTTTGATCAAAGGAGGCGCCTGCAACTCGATAAATTGCCCAGAACCATAACTATCATCTGTTTTAAGTAACTATCTCAAACTATCACACATATTGCAGGAGGAAGAAAAGTGAACCGTTCCAAACTATTTATAATCTTGTTGGTCTTGGCTGCCTTGATTCTGGCCAGCTGTGGCGGAGCTGCCACTGAGACCGCCGCACCTGTTGCCGAAGAACCCGCTGCGCCTGTGGCTGAAGAGCCCGCTGCCGGGGATGAGTTTTTTGTATTCCTTCCCAAAGGCCTGGACAACCCCTACTGGGATGAGTGCCGCAAGGGTATGGAAGCTAAGGCGGCGGAACTGGGCGTAAAGGCCGAGTTCCTTGGACCAGCCGTCTCCGATGCCACCAAGCAGGTCGAGATATTCGAATCGGTCATCGCCCGCAAGCCGGCGGCCATCGCTGTCTCGCCTAACGACCCCAACACCGTTTTGGAGTCGATTCAAAAAGCCACGGATGCTGGTATCCCGGTGATCACCTGGGATGCTGACGCCCCCGATAGCGCTCGTCTTCTCTACATCGGCACCGACAATACGGCTGCTGGCTGCACCGCTGCAGAAGAAATGGCCAAGGCAGTCGGCGAGAAAGGGCAGGTCGCCATCCTCAATGGAGCTTTGACCGCCCTTAATGCTCAACAACGGGTCAACGGCTTCAAAGAGTGCCTTGCCAAGTACCCGGATATCGAGATTGTCGCCGATGAACCGACTGAAGACTCACCGGATAAAGCACTGGCGATTGCCGAGCAGCTTCTTCAGGCGTATCCCGACCTGGCTGGCATTTATGGCGTGACAGGTGTGGGCGTACCTGGTGCGGCCGGCGCCGTGAAGCAAGCCAACAAATGCGACAGTGTAAAAGTCGGCGGCTTCGATGTTGTACCCCAGGGTATTGAGTTTATGCGCAATGGGTGCGTGGCTTTCCTGGTGTCTCAGCGCCCGTACGGCATGACGGCTCAGGCTTTGGAAATCATGACGGGTCTCGCTAAGGGAGACAAGCCGGAATCGACCAACATCGATACCGGCGTTGAGGTGGTCTATCCGGAAACACTTGAGGAGTTCCTCACCACCAGTCACTAGTTACTAACCATTTGTGAGTCTGGATTAGATAGTTGCCTGGCGGCTAACACAAGCCAAGGCCGTCAGGCAACCATCGGAGGGATACAGGTCATGCAAGAGGCACCCGTTCTACAGATGCACGGGATCCGCAAAGCCTTTCCCGGTGTACAGGCGCTGGATGGGGTGGATTTCGAGGTACGCCCCGGGGAAGTCATGGCCCTGATGGGCGAGAACGGCGCTGGAAAATCTACCTTGATTAAAATCCTGTCCGGAGCGCATTCAGCCGATGAAGGACAGGTCTTCATCAAGGGACAACAAGTTAAGATTTCATCCCCCAAAGAAGCACAGGATCTCGGGGTGGCTGTGATTTACCAGGAATTGAACCTGGCTGAATCAGTGAGCATTGCGGAAAACATTTTCGTTGGGCGGGAATTCCGCAACCGCTTTGGCTTTATCGATAATAAAACCATGAATACACGCGCCAGGGAATGGTTAGAAACACTACACATCGACCTTGATCCGCGTTTGATGGTGCGTAAGATAGGTATTGCTCGCAAACAAATGGTTGAGATTGCCAAGGCGCTCTCACTTGACGCAAGTATTATCGTCATGGATGAGCCGACCTCCTCGTTACCGACGGCGACTTCAAAACCAACTGAATTGAATGAGGTTGAAGTCCTGTTGGAAATGATCAGGAAACTGCGCGACGGGGGAAAAGCAGTCATTTATATCTCCCATCGCATGGGCGAGGTTTTTCGTATCAGTGACCGCATCACCGTCTTACGGGATGGAAAGTTGGTGGGCGTGCGTAATACCGCTGAGACTAACCCGGATGAAGTTGTTGCAATGATGGTCGGTCGGAAGCTTGAAGATTTATATGGTCATCGCAGCGAAACCCCAATTGGTGAAAAAGTACTGGAAGTCCGTGGGCTCAACCAAGCTGGTCGGCTGTATGACATTAACTTTGATGTACGAGCCGGTGAAATTCTAGGCTTGGCCGGTCTGATTGGAGCCGGGCGTTCCGAGACGGCTATGGCAGTCTTTGGGGCGAGTAAGCGCGATAGCGGTGACATCTTAATCAATAACCATCCGTTAGCGATTAAAAATCCTCAGTCCGCTATTCAGGCCGGAATAGGCTACCTGCCCGAAGATCGGAAATTGCAAGGCTTGTTCCTCAAGATGGCAATCCGACTGAATATCAGTGCAGCCGACCTGAGTCTGGTTAGTAGTTCTGGTTTCCTAAACGCCAATAAAGAGCGCGAATTATCGTCTCTGTATGTTAAACAGCTTAATATCCGCACACCTTCTATTGAGCAACAGGCGCGGAACTTAAGCGGCGGAAACCAGCAAAAAGTGGTCATCGCTAAATGGTTGGCGGTAAAACCAAAGGTATTAATTCTGGATGAACCAACCCGGGGTGTGGACGTTGGTGCGAAGATCGAAATTTATAACCTGATGCATCAAATGGCGAGCCAAGGTATGGCTCTGGTGATGATCTCTTCGGAACTGCTGGAGTTACTGGGGATGAGTGACCGGATCCTGGTATTACGCGAAGGCCGTGCAATGGGTGAACTGTCTCGTGCAGATGCTACCGAAGAAAAGATTATGACCCTGGCAACTGGAGTCAAGACCGGATCATAGTCCGGGCGGAGGCGTATAAGAAATGAGTGAATCATCTACCCTAACACCACCACCATCGCCGGGTAAAACCACGGTAGGTGCTGGGCAAAGTATGAATCCGTTACGACGATTACTGCGGGCTCGTGAGGCAGGTATATTCCTGGTGGTTGTCGTGATTATGGTGATTTTAAGTATTGCCTCACCGAATTTCGCTACTGCCAGTAATTTGGCGATTGTGGCTCGAATCATAGCATTGAATTCGATCATTGCAATGGGTATGACTTTGGTCATCCTGTTAGGGGGTATCGACCTGTCAGTTGGATCGGTTGTAGCATTGACCTCCGTGGTCGTCGGTTTTGTCCTGGTCAAACTGGGGATGCCGATCTGGGTCACTATCCTGGCTGGACTAGCCCTTGGCGCTCTGGTTGGGTTTTTCAACGGATTACTAATTATTCGGACCGGGGTGGCTCCGTTTATCATCACTCTGGGTATGATGGGTCTCGCTCGTGGTCTGGCACTGGTAATTACCAAAGGTTCGACCATCAGCGGTCTCCCAGAGGCCTACCTCGCTCTTGGACAGGGGTACTGGGGATTGGTACCTTACCCTGTGATCATCATGCTTGTGCTGGCAGTGGTCATCCATATCATGTTAAGCCGCACTACCTTTGGCCGGCGAATTTACTTCATTGGATCGAATGAAGATGCAGCCATCCTATCGGGCATCAATGTCAACCGGATAAAGGTTATTGTTTTTGCACTGTGCTCGACTCTGGCTGCAACCGAGGCTGTGATTGAAACCGCACGGATGAGCACCGCACAGCCAGCATCAGGAGTTGGCTATGAGCTCACCGCCATCGGTGCAGTGATTATTGGCGGCGCCAGTATGAGCGGCGGTGAAGGCACAATTCTGGGCACTATTCTTGGCGCAACCCTTTTGGGTCTGATCACAAATGGCTTAATCCTGCTGGGAGTTTCTGCATATTGGCAGCAGGTATTCAGCGGCGCCATCATCATCCTGGCTGTTGCCCTCGATACATGGCGGCGACGTCGATCAGGGTAATGCAAATAATTTCTGCGAATGCCGTGAAGACGGATATATCAATTCCAAGTAAGTCAAAAAGGAGTACATAAAATGGATCTACCCAATAAAGTAATTGTAGTCACTGGGGCTGGCCGCGGTATTGGAGCCGCTACGGCAGAACTGTGCGCTAAAAATGGCGCAAAAGTAGTTCT
>JAGDMX010000047.1 GCA_017860725.1 Chloroflexota bacterium
GCAGATCGAACAAGTAAGAAAAAGGCTGCTGGGCATAGCTGCGCCATACCGTCGCGATACAATGGCAGCCGTTCGGGAGGTGTTGACCCTCTCGCGCCACCAAGACGATCCTGACAGGCAGGCGCTTGTTGCCTGGAAGAGACAACAGGATGAATTGAATTCCAGGCGCTATAGTTCTCTTCTATACAGCGAAGATGCCACTTCAGCCCTAAATATCTCCGAAGTTAAACCAGTCTACAGTCCTAATCCAACCCGTGTCTATGGTTTCGAAATTCTAAATGCCTGTTTCGATGCTGCCTTGAACCGCGACCCGCGGGTGCTGGCGTTCGGCGAGGATGTGGGCAAACTGGGAGATGTCAATCAGGGTATGCGTGGTTTGCAGGCTAAATATGGCGAGCTGCGCGTCTCGGATACCGGCATCCGTGAAGCCACAATTATCGGCCAGGCGATCGGGCTGGCATTGCGCGGCTTGCGCCCAATTGCCGAAATTCAGTATCTGGATTACCTGCTGTACGCCATGCAAATCATGTCAGATGATCTGGCCACTCTACACTGGCGCACGTACGGCGGGCAGCGTGCTCCCGTGATCGTGCGCACGCGAGGCCATCGCCTGGAGGGCATCTGGCATTCCGGATCGCCAATGGCTGGCATCATCCACCTACTGCGCGGCATGCATGTCCTGGTGCCGCGCAACATGACCCAGGCAGCCGGCTTTTACAACATTCTCCTACAGGCTGAGGATCCCGCTTTGGTTATCGAGGTGCTGAACGGCTACCGGATCCGCGAGCCTCTGCCCGAAAATATCGGGGAGTTTACCGTCCCACTAGGTGTACCGGAGATTCTCCGCCAGGGCTCGGATATCACCCTGGTCACCTACGGGGCGTGCTGCCGGATTGTGCTGGAAGCTGCCGGGCAGCTAAGCAATATAGGAATCGAGACAGAAGTCATCGATGTGCAATCGTTGCTGCCATTCGACCTGCCGGGAAGCATCCTGCAATCCCTCAAGAAAACCGGCCGCATCCTTTTCATCGACGAAGATGTGCCCGGCGGCGCTACCGCCTATATGCTTCAAGAGGTGATTGAGAAGCAAGGCGGCTACTACTGGCTGGATTCGCCGCCTCGCACCTTGACCAGTAAAGCTCATCGTCCTGCCTATGGCTCCGATGGCGATTACTGGTCCAAGCCCAATATCGACCAGGTTTTTGAAACCGTTAATAATATGATGCATGAAGTCAATCCGCAGCGATATCCGGCTATAAATTAAACCAGTCAGCAGTTTAGGAGACAGAATGCCCGTTCAGGTTCTTATGCCCCAGTTCGGCGAGTCAGTCGTGGAAGGCACGATCACCCGCTGGCTAAAATCCGAGGGGGACGCGGTGGATGAGTACGAGCCCCTAGTAGAAGTCAATACCGATAAAGTCGATACGGAAATCCCCTGCCCGGTCAAAGGCAGGCTCTCCCAGATATTGGTGGACGCAGGAAACACTGTGTTGGCCGGCACCGTGCTGGCAATGATTGCACCAGAATCCGAGTCTGCTTCTGAAATGAAGCAGGTTCTGACATCCCTTGATAACCAAGCTGCGACGGAGAAAATGGAGCTCTCGGCCGATGTGGCACCTCCAAAGAAACCTGCAACACAACCGATCGGCCGCACCAGCAACCTGGGTTTCATCTCGCCGGTGGTTTCCCGCATGGCACAGGAATATCACATCGACTTGAGCCGGATTCAGGGCAGCGGGCTCGGAGGGCGCATCACCAAGAACGATTTGATGGATTACCTCGAGAAACACGCGGAGGGATCTCCAATCTCGGGAGCGATTGCCTCGCTACCGCAACCGGCACAACCCACCTATGCATCACCTGTGCCAGGTCAGGTACTGCCTTTGACGGCTGTACGCCGCTCGATTGCCGAGCATATGGTATTCAGCAAGCGTACTTCACCGCATGTTACTACCGTCATGGAGGCAGATTTAAGCCGCGTGACTGCACACCGGCTGGCTAATAAAGAGCCTTTTGCCCGCGAAGGCACCTCCCTGACTTACAGCGCCTATTTTGTGGCGGCCGCTGCCCAGGCCCTGAAAGCATCCCCTATCGTGAACTCTTCATGGGTAGATGAAGCAGCGCTACCCGGCGGCGGCATCCGCATCCACTCGCAGATCAACATTGGGCTAGCAACTTCACTCGGGGAAGGCGGGCTAATCGTGCCGGTAATCCGGGCTGCCGATGGCCTCTCGCTGCTGGGCATCGCCCGAGCTGTAAACGATCTCTCCAACCGGGCGCGCCTGCGCCAGCTCCGGCCCGAAGAAGTCAAAGGGGGCACCTTTACCATCACCAATCACGGCACGAGTGGTTCCCTATTCGCCACACCGATCATTAACCAGCCGCAGTGCGGCATCCTGGGGGTCGGGATGATCCAAAAGCGCGTCGTAGTGCTCACCGACGAGAGAGGCAACGACTCTATCGCCATTCGACCGATGGTGTATCTATCTTTCACATTCGATCACCGCATCCTGGATGGTGCAATCGCCGATCAGTTTCTGGGGAAGGTGGTAGAATTGCTGGAGCATTTCGGGCCATAGTACCCATCTTTTTCAGGAGTATCCATGAGTGAATACGATGTTGTCGTGATCGGGGCCGGACCGGCAGGCTACGTGTGCGCCATCCGGGCAGCCCAGCTTGGATTGAAAACCGCCATCGTCGACAAAGAATGGCTGGGGGGTGTCTGTCTGAATGTTGGCTGCATTCCTTCCAAAGCACTGCTAAAGAACGCCGAGGTCGCCCACCTACTCCGCGAGCGCGGCAAAGAGTTCGGCTTTACATTTGAAAATCTGAATCTGGATTACGGCACAGCCGTCAAGCGCAGCCGCCAGGTATCGGATCGCCTGGTCAAAGGTGTCGGCTTTCTGATGCGCAAAAACAAGGTCGATGTCTTCATGGGCGCGGCTCGGGTTACCACTCGTGATAAAGTGACTGTCACCGACAACCAAGGAAAGGTGACCGAGCTGACAGTTAAAAATATCGTTGTTGCAACCGGCGCCAGCACCCTGGTTCCACCAGGTTGGGTGGTTGATGGAGATAAAGTAGTCACTTACCTGGAGGCGATTCTACAAGAGAAGCTGCCCAAATCGGTGGTGATTATCGGGGCGGGCGCCATTGGTGTGGAGTTTGCTACCATCTGGCATTCTTATGGTGTTGAAGTTACGATCGTCGAAATGCTGCCGCGGCTGGTGCCATTGGAAGATGAAGAAGTCAGCGCTGAGCTAACCAAGGCATTCGGCAAGAAGAAAATCGGGGTCTTGACCGGGCATCGCGTTGTTTCTGTACAGGCAACTGCGGATGGCGTTGAAGTTAAGGTCGCCAGCGAGCAAGGCGAGAAGGTGCTGCAAGCCGAGCAGGCGCTGGTGGCTATTGGCTTCCGCCCCAACGGACGTGGATTAGGATTGGAAGAGGTGGGTGTGAAGCTCAGCGAGCGCGGCGCAGTGGAAATCGACGAGCGCATGGCGACCAATGTTCCGGGGATCTGGGCGATTGGGGATGTGACCGCCAAACTGATGTTAGCCCATGTCGGCTCCGCCCAGGGTATTGTGTGCGCCGAGAACATTGCAGGGGTTGAGACGATTACATTGAACTATGAATTCATGCCGCGCGCCACCTATTGCCAGCCGCAGGTTGCTTCCTTTGGCCTAACAGAAGCCCAGGCGAAGGAACGCGGCTATGAGATCAAGATTGGGCGTTTTCCGTACCAGGCAAATGGTAAAGCACTGGGATTGGGTGATTACACCGGCTGGGTCAAAATCATTTCTGATGCCAAGTATGGCGAAATACTGGGCGCGCACCTGATCGGCCCGGAAGTTACAGAGCTTTTGCCGGAGCTGACCCTGGCGCAAATGATGGAGCTCACCCCCAACGAGATCGCCCGCAACGTACACGCCCACCCGACATTGAGCGAAACCCTGATGGAGGCTGCCCACGCGGCTGAGGGGCATGCGGTTCACATCTAGACGAGCCACTCGAACAAATTGGCCGGGTACCTCACCCGGCTTTTTTTATTTCACAAGCTGGCTGTAAAACTGCTCTGCCTGTGCCATCACCTGCCGGTATTCGGCGCGGGAGGCCACCAGCTCGAGGTTATACCCCCGGGCGCGGCGGCGCAAATCCGGCTGCTCTAACCCAATAAGGATCGCTTGGGCCAGTGTCCCAGGATTGCCGGGATCGAACAACAGCCCATTCTCACCGGGAGTGATCCACTCTCGCAGCGATTCGATATCGCCCGCCACCGGAAAGCATCCGCAGGCCATCGCCTCCAGCAGGGTATTCGGCGTGCCGTCATGCGTGCTGGGCGAGACCGCCACCAGCGACCGGCGATAGAGATCCGCCATCTGTGCACGGGTTTGCAGTGGCAACAGGTCCACCCAACCACTGAGCCCCATCTCATCCACCCAATGCCTGGCCTGGGCAGCATCCGCCATGGCGGGGCAGTAGAATCGGACGCCCGGCAAACGCGCCGCCACGAGCGGAACTGCCTGGAAAAAGGTGTCGTTGCGCACGTAGGCGCGCATGCCGCGTGGATTGATCACCGGGTAAACCTGGTCTCCCCTGGATGTCCCGCTTTGCATTGTGTCAACCTCAGAGCTTGGATAGAACACATCCAGCCGTATGCCACCGTTCCCAGGCAGGACGATCTTCGGGCGGCTGGTGGGATATCCCAACACCTGCGCCAGGCGCATATCCCGCTGGCAGTCGGTGTGCAACGCACCGGCGCGCTGCAAAGACAACCTGGTATAGTGCCCCATCAGCGGCGTGGATTTGGCGTGCAAGGTGAAGTCATTGCCCCATACCGATATCAGCAACGGCATAGATGGCTTTGCAAGCGCAGCAACCATGCCTTCATAAGGGATGCGCATGGCATGCACCAGGTCGGGTTGCAGGCGCTCAATGAACTCGCCTAACTGCCGGGCAGCCGTAGGTAGTGTCAGCGGTCCTAACCACTGGCGCGCAGCTGTACGCAGCTGGACGGTTCCCAAATTTGTCCTGGCCTGATGGTTGGATCCCTGGGAGGCATCAGATTTTAATCCGCTGAAGGCAACTGGCACCACCTGCAGTGAAGCCAGGGGCAGACCTGGTGAGCAAGCAAAAGTGGAAGCCAGGTGCACTTCGTGACCCTGCTCCACAAAATGGGATATCCAACTCAGTGCAGTCGGGGATCGCCCATCGGCGACGAAAAGCAGGCGCATCTCGGTTACTTCGTTACGGTTTGCAGAGCGTGAATAAAGGTGGAAACCATTTTATCAATATTGATCTCTTCGACCACAATCCGATACGACTCGGAACCCATGCGGCGCAGTCTCGCAGGGTCTGCTAGGGCATACTCAATAGCCTGGCTCAGCGCTCTCAGATCACCGGGCGGTATGGCCCAGCCATTGCCGGGACGCACCAGGTCGTTTTGGGTGCCATCGCCTTGCGCCACGATCACAGGCAGTCCGTAGGACATGGCCTGCTGGATCGCCAGGCCTCCCGTCCCCGGTAAAACGAACAGATCAGCCGCTTCGAAATAGGCCTGCAACTCGGCGCCATGACAGGCTCCGGGAAATACAGTCCTAGGATAAACGCGTTGAGCCAGCTCCTCAAGCGCCTGCCGGGCTGGACCATCGCCCACAACGTTCAACTCGGGTTGTAAACTTTCCGGCAGCGCGGCGCAGGCGCTGAGCAGGTTATCCACCCGCTTGCGGTTTTGCAGGCGCCCAACAAACAGCACCATGGGCTTACCTACAAAAGCGGGCTGGCGCACTGGCATTGGCCAGCTTGGCGGCGGCGTGACGGCGTTGGTGGCGACAAAGATACGCTGGGGTGAAATCCCCAGGGTAGCATATTCTGTCGCGCCCTGCTCGCTATAGGCAATCACCCCATCCAGAGAGAGCAGAAAGTTCAGGCGGCTGCGCTGTCGCCAACCTGCCAACACACCCGCAATGGACGGGGCGCCTAATCCCCACCCCAGCACCGGGCGGCTGCGATTGTGCATCCAAGTGATAGCACGTGGTGTCGCCAGGTAACGCGAGTTGGCTTCGACTATCAAAGCATCGGGCTGCCAGGACTCAAGCCAATCCAAGACACCTGACTGCCAGCAGAAATAGAATGGCGAGGCCGGTGATGAGAAGTGGCGGTTGCGCGCCGGGAAATATGCCGCCCGCTCAAACTGATGACTGGTGGCAATATTCTCATCTATCTGCGGTAAGCCTGCAAATACACCCAGTCCCCTCTGGCATGACTCAGCCAGCACATCCATAAACTGCACCCGGTACTCGGGAAGCACACGCTGCTGTAAGCCCAGGCGCCCTGGAAAGATATCTGGGCTCATTCTGCCTGCTCCTGTACCGGGCTGGCCACCAGGTATTCCTTCCAGTCCAACTGCTCCAGGCTGCCCACTTCAGGGTAGCCGGCTGCCATCCGGCAGATGCGATACCCGGCCTGGCTGAAGGTATCCCAGGCTGTCCGCGCTGCCTCTGGACCATGTAGTTCCAAAAAGACCAGCGGCCTGACCTGGCGCAGCAATCTCTCCATGCCCGGCAGCGCCAGGACTTCGCCACCCTCTATGTCGAGCTTAATCAGGTCTGGCGGCAATCGCCCGGTCTCGGCAGCGAATTCGTCCAATGAGATGCCTTCTACGCGGATAGGCGCGCCATAGGGCATATTCTCATGCCCCGCCGAGCCCTGCACTTTACCCATTTTATGCGATGGCCCGGTTAAAAACTCTACCACTTGTTGGCGGTCAACCACGGCTGCTGCTACAGGCTCAACCCAGTCTTGCACCCGATTCAGTTCCAGGTTACGCCGTAGCCGATCCTGGTTTTCCGGCAGTGGCTCGAATGCATAAACCCGGCCACGCTCCATCACTGCCCTGGCAAACAGCAATGTAACAAAACCGATATTGGCGCCTACGTCATACACCACGTCGCCCGACTGGACAAAATCCGCCACCGCTGTCTGCAGCTCCGGCTCGTAAGTGCCCAGCCAGTAATACTTCTCAGCCTGCAAATCTAAGTACAGCCTAGCCCCAGCCAGCCCACCGGCAGCCACTTCCACTTCGGTCAAGCCCAGCGGAGCAGCCCGGTTGAGCACCTGCCGGATCGACCTGGCAAACTGCGGATGGCGGTAAATTGCCTGTTTAAACCCATCCGGGAGCAGCTTAGCAAAGTTACCAGCCAGGGATAATACCGTTTTTCTCATCAAGCTAAAACCACTAGATTCTGTTACGAGCCAAGCAGCGCCTGTAAATATTTTTCAACCATATGATCCAAGTTAAAGGCTGATTCCGCCCGCAGGCGTGCCCCGGTGCGGAAGCGCTGCTGGTCGGCGGCGATCTCACAGGCAGCCTCAATCAGTCCCTGGATATTGGGCGAATCAAGGCGCCACGAATCGCCGCCATAGGGCACCACACGGCCGGCGTCACCAGTAACCATCTCAGGCAGCGCGCCGGTATCCAGGGCTAGCACGGGCAAGCCACACGCCAGAGCTTCGATCACGGAATTAGGGCATGCGGCGTTAATATCAGACGAGTACAGCAGATGCGCTGAACGATCGACCTCCGGGATGCGCTCAGTGGGTTGCAGCCCGGCCCAGGTGAGCAGCCAGCGGTTGCCTGTAAATTGCTCCCAACTCTGCCGTATATTATCTGCTACCCGGCCGACCACCTGCAACTCGACCGGCTGGCTCATGCGCGCCGCTACGCCATCCGCCAACTTTACCGCCGCTGCCAGTCCCATTTCATAGCCGCCCATCAGGCTGCCTTCAACCAGTAATATCCGGAAACCATGCTCAGGGCGCTGGTGCAACCCCAGTGGCGAATATTCTTGTAAGTCGATCCCATTATAAATCACGGTGCTCGGGATACGTGTCGGACCATAAACTCGCTCCCACCAGCAGCGGGAAAAATCGCTCTGATAGACGATATGCTGAGCCAGCCGGGAGCGGATGGTCGCCAGATTACGGTTACCGTATTCCGCCCTCAAAAAATGGCGCAGGTTCGTTTTAGGTTTCTGATCAGCTTTCTTCACCCGGTGGAGCCAGTTCATGCCGTTCAGGCGCTGCACGATGCGGACACCCCGCCGGTGGGCACGCCACAGCTCGATCAGGTGGCGGGTACCGCCAATCACCAGCACCGCATCCAGGTCTGGATCAGACAGATTATCGGTCACCTTGATATTCATCGCCGCCAGCCGCGCGCTTAATCGGTTGCGGAAGGAGACCATGCCTCCGACACCGGAAACACGCGGGGTCAGGCAGATACGCACTTCAGCCATCCTGCTTTCTCACCCGTTCCAGCCGTCCCGCTTTCCAATGCAGCGGGCTGGAATACCCGCCCATACCTCACCTTCGCCGGTCGAATCTAACAGGACGGCATTAGCTCCAACGATAGCTCCACGCCGTACGCGCAGCACACCTTCTTTACAAAGCACCTTAGCACCGGAAGCCAGGATGACATCATCTTCGATTACGATCCCTTCGAAGCTGGATTCTTCCATCGGGCGGTGGATATCCGCCCGACCGAGAGTGACGCCCGGATAGATCTTGACCCGGCTCCCAATCACACTACGGCTGTGAACGACTACTCCGAAGCCGCCATGCGCTACTTCCAGATCCTGCCCTACAGGCACGCCGCGCGGAAATTCCAGCCCCAGCAGCTTGAGCGATAGGTACGCCAGGCGGCCAAGCACCGGCCAGTGGCGAGCATAAACCAGTGCAGTCGTCAAGTCACGCGCCATCGTTGCACATAACCGATTGATCAGTCCTTGACCGAATAATCAAGAATCGCCTGAACGATCCGCCCTGCAGCATGCCCATCCCCGTAAGGATTCACTGCCCGCGACATGGCAGCGTGCGCGCCCGGATCGTCTAACAATCGGCGCGCCTCTTGAATAATGCGGTCGGGATCTGTACCGACCAGGCGTACCGTGCCGGCCTCCACACCTTCGGGCCGCTCGGTCACCTCCCGTAGCACCAGGACAGGAACACCAAAACCGGGTGCCTCCTCCTGCAAACCGCCCGAATCGGTCAGCACTAGGCTGGCACGCTTCAGCAGATGCACCATTGGCAGGTAATCCAACGGCGGGAGTAGGGTCAGGTTCGGGATGCCACCCAGCAGGCGCTTGACCGGCTCCTGCACGTTGGGATTCAGGTGCACCGGGTAGACGAACTGCACTGCGTTGCCGTAGGTCTCTGCCAGGCTGCGCAATGCCAGGCAGATGTTTTCCAATGGCCGGCCGAAGTTCTCGCGACGATGTGCCGTGATCAGTACCAGGCGCCGCCCACCAGTTTTCTCTTGCAAGCCTAATGAGCTCAATAAAGCTCGCACTTCTGGAGTAGGCGGGCGGTCGGCGACCATCTGAATGGCATCAATCACCGGATTGCCGGTTACCACGACCCGGCTTTCAGGCACGCCTTCACCAAGCAGGTTCTGTTTCGACCACTCGGTAGGGGCAAAGTGCAGATCGGCGACCACTCCAGCGACCCGCCGGTTAATCTCTTCAGGGAAGGGCTGCCATTTATCGTACGTCCGCAGCCCGGCTTCCACATGCCCTACTTGCATGCGATGATAGTAAGCCAGCAGCGAGGCCGCCATCACTGTGGTCGTATCCCCTTGCACCAACACCCAATCCGGGCTCACCTGTATCAAGACCGGATCCAACCCCGCAAAGACAGCCGCAGTCAGCTCAGCCAGGCTTTGATCCGGTTTCATCAAGTCCAGGTCGATATCCGGCCGGATTTGAAACAGATCCAGTACCTGGTCCAGCATCTGGCGATGCTGGGCTGTGACGCACACTCTGGAGGAAATCTGCGGGTGATTTTCCAGTGCCTTAACCACCGGCGCCATTTTGACGGCTTCCGGGCGAGTGCCAAATATTGAGAGTACTTTAATAGGTGGCAATGTTGTTCCTTATAAATACTTGTGTGATATCGCTGGAATTATGCCACAGAAATTGCCCCTAATCCAAGAAAGAACATTTATTCGAACCTTGACACAGAACGCATGTTCGTGTTATTATTACTAGCACAAATATGCGGTTTATGACAGCACAGGGAGTGTGGACCATGATGGCGCGAAGACGCAGCACAAAACTCACCGAGCGACAGAAGAAAATTTTGGAGGTGCTTGAGCACTTTCAACTCCATGCCGGCTATCCCCCTTCGATCCGAGAAATCTGCGAGGAGGCGGGTATTTCATCGACCTCTGTGGTGAACTATTACCTGGACCAACTGGCAGAAATGGGATATATCCAGCGTGACGAGCGCGTCTCGCGCGGCATCCGGTTAGTTAAACCTCTCTCCGAGGTCAAGGGCGCAGCGTCCACCGGGGTTGCGGCTGCCCGGGCTACTGCCGAGAAAGTTGGGCAGACCGTTGCTGATATGCTGCGCATCCCACTGGTCGGCCGCATTGTCGCCGGCTCTCCGATGCCAGTGCCCTCCTCGGACTTCTCCTATTACGATGCTGAGAGTATGGTGGATGTCGCCAGCAGTCTGTTGCCCGGACGCGACCGGGACACCAGCGACTTGTTTGCCCTGGAAGTCCAGGGAGATTCGATGATCGACGCCATGATCAACGATGGCGACCTGGTGATCATGAAACCCGCCCACGAAGCACGCAATGGGGAGATGGTCGCTGTCTGGCTAAACGACAAGGAAGAAACCACCCTGAAATACTTCTACCTGGAAAACGGGCGGGTGCGCCTGCAGCCGGCAAATCCCACCATGAAGCCGATTTATGTCAATGACCCTGCTACAGTACAGATCCAGGGCAAGGTGGTGATGGTCATCCGTCAGGTACCCGGGCTGGCTTCTTGAAGCTATCCCTGAATAACTAAAAGGGCTGTCCGCTTGAAGGCGGGCAGCCCTTTTTACTTGCAATCAACTTTTAACGCACAACCAGCGGCAGCATAACTGTATGTGTAAGGTTCAACCCAATGATCACCGGGTCGTGGTCGGAGGCGCGGAACTGGTCTGGGGCGTATAGGCTGACAATCTGCCCGGCTGACTTGAACTCTGTGTTGTAATCCAACACGCTCGGTTCATCGGCATTGATGTGGTAATCGCCCACTCCATTCACCTGTGAAATCAGGCTGGCTGATCCCAGAGCATAATCCAGGTAGCCCCACTGCCCATCGAATACATACGAATAAACGCCCAATCCCAAAAAGCTCTCGATCAGGTTGGTGAAACCGGCTATCTGGATCACGGTGATCGGGTCTTCCATGGCATAGGAGTTGTAGTCACCGATCAGCAAGATGTCGGGGTCGCCGGTGACCGTTGGGTCGGTC
>JAGDMX010000313.1 GCA_017860725.1 Chloroflexota bacterium
CGAGCAGCGTAATGAAAAGTGAAACGATGGAAGCCAATAGTAGATGGCGCAGCTTCATGGGTGTCACTATAACCCACGGGAGAATTCATGTCAATGTTTTGACAAAGCAGCATTTGCGTGTTAAACTCTAGGGCTGCAGCAACGCGGCGCTCTCTTGGGAGAGCGTTTTTTAGCGCATTGAGCATGTAAAGATCGGAAACACGGCTGTGCGTACTGTGGATTGGGACTACCAGAATCAAAGCCTCTTACTAATCGATCAGAGGCTGCTGCCAGGCGAGTTGCGCGTGGCAGCCTATTCGGATTACCATGAAGTAATCAATGCAATCCAAGAGATGGTCGTGCGCGGCGCCCCGGCGATTGGAGTGACAGCCGCGTTTGCGCTGGCTTTAGCTGCATATCGTTCGTCCGCGAGTCATACCACCGAAATGCTTCGCAATCTATCCATTGCAGGTGACGAATTGATCGCCGCCCGGCCAACTGCGGTGAACCTGAAGTGGGCGGTAGCCCGTGTCCTGGCCAAAGCTCATGAAGCGCCCGGGGACTTGGATCAACTGCGAAAACTTGTTCTGGAAGAAGCACTCAGGATGGCAGATGAGGACGTCGCGATCAACCAGCGCATGGCCAGGCACGCGGCAGAGTTAATTGCTGATGGAGATACGATCATCCATCACTGCAATACGGGCGCGCTGGCAGCGGTTGATTGGGGAACCGCCCTGGGTGCGATCCGGATGGCGCATCAGCAAGGCAAACGCATTCATGTTTTAGTAGACGAAACTCGACCGCGCCTGCAAGGGGTGCGCCTGACTGCCTGGGAATTACAGCAGTATGGGATATCATTTGACATTATCCCGGATAATGCAGCCGGTTATTATCTAAGCTCTGGGCAGGCACACAAGGTGTTTTTTGGGGCAGATCGAGTGGCTGCCAATGGTGATGTAGCCAACAAGATCGGTACCTATATGCTGGCTTTGGCGGCGCAGGATAATCAAGTGCCGGTTTATTGTGTTGCTCCGACATCTACAATCGACTTATCTACCGCTATGGGTACACTCATCCCGATAGAAGAACGACCTCCTAATGAAGTGCTGAACATCCAGGTGGATGGTAAATCCGTGGCACCGACAGGATGCACGGCACGCAACCCGGCTTTTGATATTACACCGAACCGGCTGATATCCGCCATCGTCACTGAAAAGGGCGTGGTTTATCCGCCGTATCCGGAAAATCTTGCCAGGAATATTGGCTTAATAGAAAGTTGATCGACAGTCATGGATATATTACTCACAGGATCCGTTGCTTACGATTACTTGATGCGTTTTCCCGGTTATTTTCGGGATCACATACTGCCTGACCGTCTCGATACGATTAGCTTATCTTTCCTGGTCGAGTCGATGGTTCGCTTGCGAGGCGGGATTGCCCCTAATATCGCGTACACTCTGGCCTTATTAGGGGAAAAACCCAGGCTGTGGGCGACTGTGGGTGAGGATTTTGAAGAGTACCGCCAGTGGCTGGAAAGCAATGGCGTGGATACTTCAGGCGCGAAGGTGATCCCAGGGGAATTCACTGCCTCGTTCTTTGTGAACACCGATCGAGCAAATGCTCAGATCGCCAGTTTCTATCCGGGCGCTATGGCTTATGCGGCCCAACTTTCGCTGAATGAGCTAGGTGATCGACTACCCGACCTGGTAGTGATCTCTCCAAATGACCCTGTAGCCATGAACCTCTATGTCCATGAATGCCAGGCAATGGGATTGCCTTACATATACGATCCCAGCCAGCAAATAGTACGCCTGTCAGCCGACGATCTCCGCTGCGGTATCCAGGAAGCGCAAGCGTTGTTTGTCAATGACTACGAGTATGCATTAGTCCAGAAAATGACCGGCTTTACCGCTCAGCAGATGATGTCACGTTCCAAGCCGAACCAGGAACCCTTCATTGTTGTGACCCGTGGCGCTGAGGGCACCTGGATTTTTACTCAATCCGGTCGCATCGATATCCCTGTAGTTGCTCCAGAACGGATCATTGATCCAACCGGAGTAGGAGACGCTTTTCGGGGTGGTTTTTTGACAGGATATTTGCACGAGTTTGATCTGGAGACCTGCGGGCGGATGGGCGCCCTGGCGGCAACATACTGCCTGGAGCAGCGTGGTCCACAGGGACACACGTACACGCCATCAGAATTTGTCAGCCGATACCGTAAATATTTTGGTGAACAAGGTAAATTGGAGAGTCTACTCAATGAGTAGCCCCAATATTAATCTGTAAAGCGGCTGCCTGGTTCACAGCCAGAGACGGCCGGTTGCATCGAATGTAAAGGATACGAGAGGTGATAAGCAATGGAAAATTATGATGTTAAGGATATCAAGCTAGCCGAGGGCGGACGGCGGCGAATCGAGTGGGCAGAACGGGAAATGCCGGTACTGCGTCTGATCATGGAACGCTTCGCCAAAGAGCGCCCCCTGCAGGGAATGCGTATCTCCGCCTGCCTGCATGTGACGACCGAAACGGCCAACCTGATGAACACCCTGCATATGGGTGGGGCAGATGTGGTGCTCACGGCTTCAAATCCGCTGTCAACCCAGGACGATGTTGCCGCTTCACTGGTGACGCACTTCGAGATTCCTGTGTATGCGATCAAGGGAGAGGATCATGTGACGTACTACAAGCACATCAACGCTGCCCTGGCGCATGAGCCACATATGACAATGGATGATGGTGCCGATCTGGTGAGTGTGCTCCATAAAGAACGACAGGACTTGATCCCCAACATCGCGGGTGGAACAGAAGAAACTACCACGGGTGTAATCCGACTGCGGGCAATGGCTGCCGATGGGGCTTTGCGTTTCCCGATTGTGGCGGTGAACGATGCCATGACAAAGCACTTATTCGATAATCGTTACGGCACCGGGCAATCGACGGTTGACGGTATTGTTCGGGCGACGAATATACTACTAGCTGGTAAAAACGTGGTCGTAGCCGGGTATGGCTGGTGTGGGCGCGGTTTTGCCCAGCGCGTCCGTGGCCTGGGTGCAAGCGTCATTGTTACGGAAGTAGATCCGCTACCCGCTCTGGAAGCTGTGATGGACGGATACCGGGTTATGCCCATGGATGAAGCCGCAAAAATTGGCGACATTTTTGTCACTTTGACTGGCGATCTGAACGTGATTGACCGCCACCATTTTGAAGCCATGAAGGATGGAGCAATCGTCGCCAATTCCGGTCATTTTAATGTTGAGATTAACATCCCTGCGCTGGAGACGATGGCAACTGATAAGCGGCTCGTACGACCTTATGTAGATCAATACCAGTTGGCAGATGGACGGCGCATACACCTGTTAGGAGAAGGTCGTTTGATTAATCTCGCGGCAGCGGAAGGGCATCCGGCCAGCGTGATGGACATGTCGTTTGCTAACCAGGCGCTCAGCCTGGAATACCTGGCTCGCCATGCAGACCAGCTGGAAAAGAAGGTTTATTCGGTTCCACAAGAAATCGATCGGCAAATTGCACGCTTGAAGCTGGAAGCGATGAATGTGGAGATCGATTCCTTAACCCCCGAACAGGTAGCCTACCTGAATTCTTGGGAGGAAGGCACTTAGTTGAAGAAGTGCACTTTATTGTTAGACAGATTTAATAAAACTCGAATATTAATGCTTAAATTGATACCATATTACTTGACATAGCTTGCTAGCATGTGTATAATGCCACTAGTTACACTGATTGCTCGAGAGGAGGATTGACCTATCTACAAATACATAATCACCCGCCCTACACGTAAGCAAGAAGCAAGAGAGAGAAAATCTACGCCCAAAATTTCACAAACACCTTTTGAGGAGGATTAAGATGAAGAAAGCAATGATTATCGTCCTGGCCCTGGCAGTACTGGCAGTGGCCCTCACCGGCGCAAGCAAGTGGCCGGCGATCGTGCGGGTCTACAATGGCGACGCGTCTTCCACCGCCTACTTCAATTTCGAAGGCGATGAGTACCCGATCGTGCAGTTGACTGTTGCTCCCGGCGAAGTGAAGGTCTACGACTTCCCGCGTGGCGTTTGGGATGGCAAGCTGACCTTCTGCGGCGTCACCCGAAGCTTCGTGATCGACGCTAAACACAATCTCTGGCTGAACCTGCCCTCTTGTGACAAGCAGCGCCAGCCCGACCGCATTATGTTCCTGGGCGAGCCCTCCATGGAGAAGTACAACGGCCGCATCGACGAAACTCCGCAGGAATGGAAATTCCAGTACTAGTCTGATCTAGTTACCCGGAAGTATGTAAGTACTTTAGCCCTGCTTGAAAAGGCAGGGCTTTTTTATTGC
>JAGDMX010000314.1 GCA_017860725.1 Chloroflexota bacterium
GAGCAGATCCGCTTCCACAGCTGCGCGATGTAACTGTACCGGCACTCCGGTTGCTGTCCTGCCCAGGTCTACCAATGCTGCTGGATTTTGCGGCTCATTGTCGATGACATGGAAACGTTCAACCACACTGATCCCCAATTTAGCTTCTTTTTCGGCTCGTGTGGATGGTCTATGCATACCGGTTCCACACAGAAGCGTGATCTCTTCATCTCGCACTCCAGCCAGCTCAAGCTCATTAAGAATTGCGGGAACAAGCAAGTGATCTGGGCTAGAGCGAGTGATGTCGGTGAAAACTATACATACGCGGTCGCCGGATTTGAGGAGCTCTCTTAGAGGCTTTGAACCGATTGGATGAGCCAGCGCGTCTAGAATGGCGCTCTTTACGTTCTCCACTGGCCGGGTGGGTCGGGAGACCGCCAGAGTCGCTTGCATCGAACTGGGTATGGAAAATTCGAGTGTAGATTTGCTATAAGGAACCTGATATTTTTGAGAGGTCATGGATTTCGGGTCCTCACTGCTTAACCAGAGATTCTACCAACAAATGGTTTGAAAATGAACCTTGTTTCGTCTAATGAAATTATGTTTCATAAAATAGAATAACATGATGGAATGGATACGTCAAGTTACAAACATCATATCGATCTCGGTCAGATGAAATCATATTAATAGATAGTTGCGCAGTATGAAAATAGTTGACACCAGGCAAAACTAATGCTATACTCATTTGGAACACTGTATTACTAGATGAAACTCAACTTGCGTATACACACTTTTTGACAAGTTCTTCCATTGCCGGCACGTTGATTTCCAGATGATCTGTCAGTGCATTTCTAGATATTACTGAATTGAGAGGATAACCAATGACTAAGCTACCATTTGTCAAAGCTGCTGATGTCGAGGGGGAATACCGCACTCCGCCACGCGTCTCTAAACTGCTATTGGCTCCTAAGTATGGGGGTGTGCAAAATGTCTCGATGGGGATGAACATCACAGAAGTTGGCAGCATGATCCCCGACCATGTTCATGAGAATTCGGAGGAAGTACTATTCCTCATCAGCGGGCATGCAAAGCTCGTGATTGATGGTGAAGGAGAATGGGAGATCGGTCCTGAGACCGCTTTTTATTCTCCAATTGGGAAAAAACATCGTTTGGAAAATATCGGTGATGAGCCGTTAAAACTCGTTTGGGTATATTGTCCACCATTACCACCACATCTCACCTAATTTATCAAAGCTATTCTACTCAGGAGAAGACGATCATGTTTGAAGAAACCCGCGAATACTTAATGAAAATCGGGATGCCGCAAGGCGACGCGTACGACATGCCCTCATCGTCGCTGCGTTTCGCAGATGGCGGCGCATTTCGCATCGAGGTGCCGACTGTGAATTCCGCAGAGGCAGTGGCGGCTTTGTTAGAAACGGCAGCCAAGAATGGCATCACGATTAATCGGGTAACCGAGACCTATGGTATGTTCCGCCATACACGTGCAGAGATTAAAGAGTTTTGCCGCCTGTGCAACGAACATGGGGCTGAATTATTAATGTCGACCGGTCCACGCGCCACATATGATACTGGCGCAACGGTTCTTTCTCCTCAAGGCGTCCGGATCAGTTATCGCCTGCGTGGCATGGATCAAATCTTGCGGGCGATTGAAGACGTCAAGCGCGGCTACGATCTGGGAGTGCGGGGTTTCCTGATTTATGACGAAGGCATGCTGTGGTTAGCCGGCCAGATGCGCAGAGACGGAGCGCTGCCGAAGGATATTATCTTTAAAACATCAGCACACCTGGGTCAGTGCAACCCGTGTTCGTTCAAGCTGTTGGAAAGTCTTGGAGCGGATAGTATTAATCCAGTCCGGGATCTTCAAATCCCTATGATCGCCGCATTGCGCCAGGCGGTCAAAACACCGCTCGATATACATACCGATAATCCACCCGGATCCGGTGGTTTCATCCGCGTCTACGAAGCACCGGAAATCGTGCGTGTTGCAGCGCCTGTACATTGTAAGACGGGGAATTCGGTGGTTAGTGGACACGGCGAGATGACATCAGCCGCCGATGGAAAGAGAATGGCAGACCAAGCAGCCATCGTTGTGGAGATGGTCACCAAATACTATCCCGAACTGAAGCAGTCACCAAAAGGGTCCAGTGACTTACATCTCCCGGTTGTTTGAGTTAATCCTGAGTTAGATTGTACTGGTATTGAAAGGAGCTCGATATGGGTGAATGGCAACTTCCTCCGGAAAGCGGTCATATGGAGCGCCCAAGCGGCGTGTACTACCAGACCATGAATATGACCGAGATCAATGCCCGGCTCAAGCAGAATGACTTGATTATTATCCCGGTCGGCAGCACAGAATGCCATGGCGCTGCCCAACCACTCGGTGAAGATACCTTTTTGGTGACTCGAATGGCTGAGCAAGTGGCTCTCAAGATGGGCTGCACGGTGGCAGAGCCAGTCTGGTATGGATCGCACCCATATAACCATCTCGGAATGCCTGGCACCGTTGTTATTCCAGAAGACGCTTTCCTGGCCAACCTGCGCGGCGTAATAGCCGGATTTTGGAATACTGGCTTTCGGAAACAAATCCTACTTAATGGGCATGGCCAGGAAGAAGTCATCCCCCTGGCTCTGCACCAGTTTGCCAAGAAATACCAGGTCCCATGCATCCTGATCTCGCTGCACTGGCCAACTGTTATACACGACTATCTTAAGGATAAAGCGCACGGCGGTCCATTCGAGACGCCTTTCCAACATGCCTGCGAAGTTGAAGCTTCTTACTCCCTGGCACTGTTTCCAGAATTTATGCACATGGAACTGGCTGTGGACACTAAACCAGAAGGTTTCCTACCACCAGGTTATGTAGATAAAGGCGGTGAAGTCTACCATGCTCCGATCAAAGGGCACGAGCACGTCGGACTGGGGGGCACCGAAGTGCTGGTTTACCCAGAGGGTGTAATTGGCCGACCTACTCTGGCGGATGCTGAAAAAGCCAAACCCGGTCTTGAAGCCTTGATGGACTTTATGTGCAAGCTGATCAATGACATCATGACCCGTTTTCCGGCCGGGCAGCTCCCCCCGGTTGATAAGGTAACCCAACGAGACCCGGAGGAGATCGAAGCACTATTAAAGGGGCCTTTGAATGGCGGGAAGCATTTATATACGGTTGCTTATCCGCCATAACATGACGAGCAAAAATTTTGCCTCAACTATTCAATCGATATGGTCCAGCCTCCTTATCTGTGGTGATGTGATGAGCCACTGCCTTCGAATTGGTTGACAATGGGGCTTACCCATCCATCGAAATAGTTGTGCATGGTTTCATTAGGTCCAAGGCTGTGTTATAGGTTTCGATGGGAAAGGTGATTATGAAAATTCTCCGTGTTAATATGAGCGACCTTCAGTTGCGGTGGGAACCTGTTCCTCAAATTTATGAGCAGTTGGGTGGTCGAGCATTGATAGCCAAATTACTGCTTGAGGAAATCCTCCCAACGTGCGATGCTTTGGGTCCCTACAACAAGTTAATCATTACACCAGGATTGTTGGGTGGAGCCGGCGTGTCGACTGCCGGGCGCTTATCGATTGGCGGAAAGAGTCCCTTAACGGGCGGTGTTAAAGAAGCTAATGCGGGTGGTACAGGAGGAGACACACTGGGAAAACTGGGCATCAAGGCAGTGGTGATTGAAGGCCAGGCTAACCCGAACGATCTCTACCTGTTGCATATTATGGGGGATATGGCCGAATTGGTCCCGGCCAAAGATTTACACGGCTGTGGTACCTATGCTACCTCCGACCGGCTGCAGGAGCGATTTGGCTCAGATTGTACAGTGATATCGATCGGACAGGCAGGTGAATACTTAATGCGCGGGGCGGGTATTGCCTGCACCGGCGAACGTGATCAGCGCAGCAATTATGCCGCACGCGGTGGTTTGGGCGCAGTAATGGGCAGCAAAGGCTTAAAAGCGGTTGTCATCGACAAGCCAGTAGGCAAAAATATACCCTTCGCGAATGCAGAACTCATCCGAACCGCGGCACGGACTTTTGCCCAGAAGCTCATTAACGATCCCAAGCTTGGCACGCAAGGGTCCCAGCATTTATATGGGACGGCTTCGATTGTTGCAGCCGTAAACGAGATGGGGTCGCTTCCAACCCGGAATTTCAGCAGCGGCAGCTTTGAGCAGTCTGTTGACCTGCGCGGCGAGCACTTACGCGAATTGGTCCTGGCCCGGGAAGGTAAGGTTGGTACGCGCTGCATGCCGGGATGTACGATTGCCTGCCGAAATTCCTATGTGGACGAATCTGGTAAA
>JAGDMX010000315.1 GCA_017860725.1 Chloroflexota bacterium
GACCAGACTGCACCGTCAACCGCCAGGATTTCGCCGGCAAACGTCGCCAACCAGGTGGCGCCATTGGTAGGCTCGCTGTCCGGATCAGAATATACAACCAGATCGATATCATCGCCCACATGGATATTAGCATTCATATAGGTTGCATCGAACATTACCCAGATTTCCTTCAATACGAATGTAAAATCGGATGCCTGTGGGGTAAAGCGATTGAACCAGATAAACTGGTAGGCATTTGCCTCATCGTCAACTCCGAAAACCTGCTCTTGCTGGCCATCATCGAGCACCATTTGTATCGCCGCATTGACCTGATCGGAAGCAGCCGGTTTCACTTCTCCCGGTACGCCGGATGGCAGGCCGTCGACCCTAAGCTCTACAGTATATGGTTGACGTGGAGAATCATTTGCCTCTATTACCTGTTTGGCCAGGCCATCTGCTTTCAAGGGATAGCCATTTTCTTGCTGATCAGGCACGGCTGTCGGTAATATCGAGTCGGAAACATTGGACATGACCGGTCTCGGCATCCCAAGGATTAGAACACCTATCAGGCATGCAAAAAAAGCATACCGCGAAAGTCGATTGGCGTTCATCTGCCCTCCCATCTAAAAAAGTCAACGCTTCATCCAGTTTTGAAATCTTGAAGCATCTTGAAATTGTGGGGCCTTTTTTGGATGGAAGCTACTGCGTGGGTCAGGCTGGGAAGTTCAAGATTTTCCAAGGATCGGTGCGTCAATAATATGTGACAGTATCAGTATAGCAACTGCAGCGACTAAAATCAACAATTTCCGCTAATAAACTCCGCTGGCACGAATCCTGCTACTGAAATATAAGCCAGTTCGGCCCGGGGCTGTTGGGGCAGCCCCGGAGAAGGGATCGTGTTCTATGAAACGGTACACCTGGTTGCTTATCGTTTTCGGAGTGGTGGTTTTCGGCCTGACGATCATCATCTATCTGTCGCAGCGCGTCCTGGCTTCACCTCTGGTGCCTGTAGCCGATATACAAGCGACGTCTGCCGAGAAGCCGATCGAGGGCTGGATCGTATGCCAGGATTTAGGCATAGGACCGGTGCCCGGCTTGCCAGACAATCGGCAGCGTTTTATCCTGTGCCATCCCGGCGGCTGGGAAGTGCGGGTGTACTGCCTGGATGTCGGAGAACCACCACCCAATATTGGCCGTAACTGTACGCGCATCAATGAGGATACTTATTTCTGCGGCAACGCTTTCCAGCGTCTCCGGGAATACCGCGTCCTGGTGACTCCCACCGATACGCCTACACCCACCAACACTCCAACCAATACCCCTACTCCCACCCATACACCCACACCGACCCCGACACCGACTTCTACCGCTACCGCTACGAGTACCCCAACCCGGCTCGCCCCGGTGGTTACCCCTCCCAGGCGGCCCAGGCCCGGCGGCAGGGGCAATGCCTGGCTGGTTGGTTGGGCAGTCGCAGGCGCGGGCTTCTTCGCCCTCTACGCTGCTGGTGCCGTCTATCTGCTGAGAAAGCGGAGAGAAAAAATTCCAAATGAATGACCGGCAGGTCGCTGCTGGTATTATCAGTTAAAATAAACCTCCAGACGGATGACTTGAATTCAAGCCATCCGTCGATAGCCATTCATCCCTGGAGGTTTATTCAGTATGCCAGCCCGCAACAAGCGCTCGATCCGCGCCGACGATCTCTATAAGATTGAAGTGCTTTCCGATGCCCGCATCTCCCCCGATGGGCGATCTGTAATTTATTCTGTTCAGACTGTCGACCCGAAAACCGAGAAGAAATACTCGCACCTGTGGCTTGCCTCCACCGATGGCCGCGGTGCCCACCAGTACACTTACGGCCAGCAGGCCGACAAAACGCCGCGCTGGTCGCCGGATGGGAGCCAGATAGCGTTCCTCTCTAACCGCGGCGAACCAGATCAGCCGGCCCAGCTCTACCTGATCCCGACCAGCGGCGGCGAAGCCCGGTCACTGGCGCAAATCCCTGGCGAGATCGGTGAGTTCTCCTGGTCGCCGGATGGGCGCCGTCTGCTGTGCTGCGTGCGCAAAACCGACCCGGATGCCCGCGAGCGCCAGCAGGACGAGCAGAAGAAGAAGCTGGGGGTGGTCTCCCGTCACTATCAGCGTGTCTATTACAAGCTCGATGGTTTCGGCTACCTGCCTCACGAGCGTTGGCACCTCTGGACGGTGGATGCTCGCACCGGTCGCGTCCGGCAGCTCACCGATCACCCCGTTTACGATGAGCACAACCCGGCCTGGTCCCCCGATGGCCGCTGGATTGCCTTCACCTCCAACCGCAGTCCCGACCCGGATCTGACCCCTGATCGTTGGGGATTGTATATTATGCCGGCCGGCGGCGGAGAGCTGCGTGAAATCCCCGCCCCGGTCGGGGGTAAACTCAATCCTGTCTTCTCTCCCGATGGCCGCTGGATCGCCTACTACGGCGTGGCGGGTGAAGCCGAATGGTACAAAAACATGGGCTTGTGGGTCGTCCCAGCGGATGGCTTGCTCCCGCCGCGCAACCTGACCGAGAAATACGATCTGCACGCCTCCTCCTGGACAATTAACGATATCGGCCAGGCTGAAACCATGCCTCCGGCCTGGTCGAATGACGGACAGACTCTGTACTTCCCAGTGGTGGTTCACGGCAGCTCGCTGCTCAAATCGATCTCTGTGGATGGCAATAACCTGCGCGATGTGATCGGCGAGGGCGGCGTGGTCGGCAGCTACTCCTTCAGCCAGGATCAGCAGCAGATGGCCTATCTCTATGGCGACCTGAGCGACCCTGGGCAGGTGTTCCTGCTGGATCGCCTCAGCGGGCAGACTCGCCAGCTCACCCGCCACAACCGGGACCTGCTGGATACCATCGACCTGGGCGAGATCGAGACCTGTTGGATTAAGGGGCCGGCCGGTAACGATATACAGGGCTGGATCCTCAAGCCGCCGGGCTTTGACCCTGCTCAGAAATATCCTTCCATCCTGGAGATTCACGGCGGGCCGCTGACCCAATACGGCAACTTTTTCATGCACGAGTTCTATTATCTGGCTGCCAGCGGCTATGTGGTTGCCTTCAGCAATCCACGCGGCGGGCGCGGCTACGGCGAAAAGCATGCCAAAGCCATCTGGGGTGGTTGGGGAGGCGCCGACTACGACGACCTGATGGCCTGGACGGATTATCTCGCCAGCCAGCCATACATCGATCCTGCTCACATGGGCGTCACCGGCGGCAGCTACGGCGGCTATATGACGGTGTGGATCATCGGCCACACCTCGCGCTTCAAGGCTGCTGTGACCCAGCGCTGTGTCAGCAACCTGATCAGCATGTGGGGTTCCAGCGATTTCAACTGGAGCTTCCAGCAGATGTTGAACAACAAGCCGCCATTCGAGGACCTGCAGAAATTCTGGGATCACTCGCCGATTAAGTACATTGGCAGTGCCACGACCCCCACCCTGGTGATCCACAACGAGAACGATCTGCGCTGCCCGATCGAGCAGGGCGAGCAGGTTTTCGTCGCCTTGCGCAACCTGGGCGTGGACAGCGAGTTCGTGCGCTTCCCAGAGGAGTATCACGGCCTATCGCGCACCGGTCGAACCGACCGGCGCATCGCCCGTCTCAACCATATCTTGAGGTGGTTTGACAAGTATTTGAAGTAATGGAAACCTGGATCAAGCCCCTGGGTGGCATCGCCGCCCTGGCAGCGTTACTCTTTGCCTTCTCGGGCATTTGGGGTGGGTTGCGGCGCCCAACCGGTCACGTTTACGGGCGGGCGCCCGGCTTGCTGCGTTCGACCGCCTTTTACATCCTGGCCAGCCTGGTTTTCTTTATTCCCTGCATCCTGCTGTGGCGACCGTTGCCGGTGACGCTCTCGCCTCAATTACAAACCCTGGCGCTGGTGATCGGCTCTTTGCTGTACTTCCCGGGGTTGGGGCTGTATGTGTGGGGACGCCTGGCGCTGGGCAGGATGTACTTCGTCTCCACCGCTCTGGGCGCCGAGCTGTTCGCCGATCACCAATTGGTCACGCATGGGCCATATGCCGCGGTGCGCCACCCGATGTACCTGGCCTGCATACTGGCCGCCCTGGGTGGCCTGCTCATCTACCAGACCTGGACCATGGCTTTGCTAGCCCCTGGCTCGCTGATGCTCGCCTTGCGCGCCCGTCGCGAAGAGCAGGCTCTTTCAGCCCAGTTCGGACCCGCCTGGCAGGAGTATGCCCACCAGGTGCCGGCCTGGCTGCCGCGTCTGCGACGCTTTAAACAGGAATAGCTACGGCAATTGGTACAGCTCCACCATCACCCC
>JAGDMX010000316.1 GCA_017860725.1 Chloroflexota bacterium
CTCTCCATTAGCATTAAAACCTAAGGAGTTTGACTTACTTCTATTCCTGGCCCGTCACCGCGGTCAAGTTTTGTCGCGTGACTTGATTTTGGAACGAGTTTGGGGTTGGGAGTTCAGCGGTGGAAGTCGCACTGTAGATGTCCACGTCCGCTGGTTACGTGAGAGGATTGAAACTGATCCAGCTGAACCAATACGTATTGTCACAGTCCGCGGCAGCGGATACCGATTCGAGGGTTAAATGTTCAGAAGTATCCGCTGGCGAATTGCAATACCCTATGTCATCCTCATCCTGCTGGTTATGGTGGTCATGGGAATCTATCTCTCTAGACTCCTCCGCCAGACCTATCTGAGGAACCTGGATAATCAACTTATCACCGAAGCAATCGTCGCTCGTGACAGCCTGATAGATGCATTTGGAACAGGTTCATCCAGTGTGAAACTGGACAGCCGGGCGAAACATCTGGCAGCCTTGATCGATGCACGCGTTACATTGATCGCAGCAGACGGAACAGTGCTAGGCGATTCCCATGATGACCTGACCAGCATGGATAATCATGCGAACCGACCGGAAATATTGCAGGCGGCAGCCCAGGGACAAGGCTCAAGCGAACGCTACAGTAAAACTGAAGACCAGGAAATGTTCTATGCTGCAGTGCCGGTGATCAACCAAAATCAGAAGGTCGGATTCATAAGACTTGCGTTGCCATTACTGCAAGTCCAGTCTAATATTCGACAGGTTGAACGGACAATTCTATTTTTTACCCTGGTCGCATCAGTTATCGCGATATTCCTGGCAATGCTCATTGCCAGCCAGACCACTCGGCCGTTACGAGATTTGACCGAAGCTACTACCCAGATCGCCAGCGGCGATCTCAGCGTTCATATAATTCCAGTTTCGAAGGATGAAGTCGGTCAATTGACAAGGGCATTTAATACCATGGGAGAACGGCTGCGATATCATGTCGATGAATTGGAATCGGAACGCAGCCGGCTCTCTGCTGTATTGGATGAGATGAGCGATGGCGTCTTGATCATCGACGGCTACGGCAAAATTCAGTTAATTAATAAAGCCGCAGAAGAAATGTTTGGAATCGGCCATGACAAGGCTATTGGCAGCTCCTTGATCGAAGCCGTTCGCCAATATCAGCTCATGGAATTATGGCAAAAATATAGACAAACCGGAGAATTACAAGCTGTCCTGATTGAAATCCCAACAAAAAAGCTCTATCTGCAAACCGTTGCCACAAGCCTGGGGAAGGCGCTACCAGAAAGCACCCTGCTGCTGCTACAAAATCTCACCCGTTTGCGGCATTTGGAAACCGTCCGGCAGGATTTCATCACGAATATTTCCCATGAACTTCGCACCCCATTAGCATCACTCAAGGCGCTTACCGAAACGCTGCAAGATACTGCCCTGGATGACCCACCCGCTGCCCGACGATTCTTACAGCAAATAGAAACAGAAGTCGATGCGCTGAGCCTGATGGTATCTGAATTGCTTGAGTTATCGCGGATCGAGTCTGGCAAAGTACCCTTGAAGATGGAAGCTACCTCGCCAACTGACTTGATCAACCAAGCCGTAGAACGACTGCAGCTACAGGCCGAACGAGCCGGATTGGAGATTCAAACAACCTGCCAGACCAATCTGCCTATGGTACTCGCCGATCCTTCCCGAATGGAACAGGTATTGGTCAATTTGCTGCATAATGCTATTAAATTCACACCAGCGAATGGTGTAATTTCCATCGGATGCCATCTCAACGATGATAAGATGCTTTTCTCGGTTAAGGACACTGGTATTGGAATTCCAGCCGACGATCTACCACGCATCTTCGAGCGTTTTTACAAAACAGACCGGGCTCGCTCCGGCGGTGGGACTGGTCTCGGATTAGCCATATCACGCCATATCATCGAGGCGCACGGTGGAAAAATTTGGGCCGAGAGTATCGAAGGGCAAGGCAGCACTTTCTATTTTACAATTCCTCTAGCAACATAAACCTCTTTGCTGATCATGTCTGGCCCTGGACTACGCAATAAAATTGCCCAGGGCTGTTTTAATTAACAACGTGTTAACAAACCATTGACTCATTCTTAACTTGACCATTTCAATTCGTTAAAACTATTCAAGTATGATCTTTAGGATTTAAATATCTATACCTAACTCTAATGAGGACAAAATGCGAAAGTTTTCAATCCTAGTATCAGCCTTGATTTTCAGCAGCATTCTTCTGGCAGCCTGTGCCCAGACAACTGCTATGCCTGGCCAAACCCAGGCCAGCCAACCTGTGGCCGGCTCAGTCCAGATCAATGGCGCTGGTGCAACATTCCCGCTGCCTGTATACACTGAGTGGATTTACGCCTACCAATATGTCGACCCTTCGGTCACCCTGAATTATCAAGGGATCGGCTCTGGCGGCGGCAAGAAGGGCATCATCGATAACACGATTGATTTTGCCGGATCTGACTCAGTATTTAAAGATGAAGAATATGCCTCGGGTAAAGATCTTCAGATGTACCCAATGTTAGCCGGTGCCGTTGTTCCGATCTATAATGTCGAGGGAGTTACCCAGACATTAACGCTCGATCGCATCACGCTGACCGGGATTTACAATGCAAGCATCAAAAAATGGAATGATCCAGCAATCGCCGCTCTCAATCCAGGGGTTGCGCTTCCAGATAAGGACATCACTGCTGTCCACCGCTCGGATGGTTCCGGTACCACCGAAATATTCACTAATGCTTTAGCATCCTTTAGTGATGATTGGAAAAACAACGTCGGCGCTGGCTCAGCCGTAGAATGGCCGGTTGATAAGGTTGGCAATGGTATTGGCGGTAAAGGTAACCAGGGTGTTGCAGCGGCGGTGCAAAACACACCCAATTCCATCGGTTATGTAGAGCTATCTTACGCGATTGCCAATAAAATTCCGTTTGCAAACATGGTAAATAAAGCTGGCCAGTCCGTTCCGGCCAATGCAGATAGCCTGGCTTCTGCGATCACCGATTACGCCAACAGCTTCGATGCCAAACTCACGACCAAGATTGTCGATGGCCCAGGCGCTGGATCATGGCCCATTGCTGGGTATACATACATTATTTTACATACCTCCAGTATGCAGGATTGTACGAAAGCCCAAAAATTGCTTGAATTCCTGAAATGGGCCCTGACCGACACCGCTGCTGGGAAACGAGCTTCCGAGCTCGGTTATTCGGTGCTACCGGATGCAGTTCGGACCCAGGTGCTTGATAAATTGGGACAGGTTACCTGTAACGGCAATCCTGTCATGACCAACAAATAAGGGTTCTCCATCTTTCTAAGAGGCAGGCAAATTGGAAGCATTTGCCTGCCTCAACTCATTTATTACTAGTTCATGAACAAATCACCTTCGCTACTCGTAAACCGGCGCTCCGCCCCTACCTGGATACTTCGATTGCGCCGGTTATTAAATTATGGCGATCGACCATGGAATTTTCTGACAATTGCCATGTCCACATTGGTAATTATTCTAGTGGTCGGCGTTGGGCTGCTGATGTGGTTTGATTCACAGGATAGCCGCCTGGCGATTGGCTGGAAATTTCTAACTCCTACACTTAATGCTTCGTGGAACCCGATCACCAGTAAATATGTGGCGTGGCCGTTTATTTACGGCACAATCGTTACCTCTTTGGTCGCCATAATCATCGCTTTACCGGTTGGATTGGGTATCGCGATTTTCCTGGCTGAACTCAGTCCCGATTGGTTGCGAAATCCGTTGGGATGGTTAATCGAATTATTGGCCGCGATTCCAAGCGTCGTTTATGGCTTATGGGGGATATTCGTATTCCTTCCGGTAGTCGTTTATCCTGTTGGGGTTTTTCTAGGAAATACCCTGGGCCAAATTCCAGGGATGGGCATATTCTTCAAGGGTCCGATCCCAGCCAGTGGTTCGAGCCGGCTGGCGGCTGGGTTGATCCTGAGCATCATGATCGTCCCGACCATTGCGGCGCTCACCCGCGATGTTTTACGAGCAATTCCAAATTCCCAACGAGAAGCGTCACTATCTCTAGGAGCAACGCGTTGGGAGATGATCTGGCAGGTGCTAATCCCGTACGGCCTGTCAGGTATCCTCGGCGCAGTCATCTTGGCTCTGGGACGCGCTCTCGGGGAGACGATGGCGGTCACCATGGTAATTGGCAACAGTATCGAGGGAACGCCATCCCTGCTCCGTCCCGGCTACACCATGTCGAGCGTGATTGCCAATCAATTTGCCGAAGCTGTTGATCGACTGCACACCTCAGCG
>JAGDMX010000317.1 GCA_017860725.1 Chloroflexota bacterium
CCCAGGCGAGCGGCCTGTAAAGCTGCTTCCTGCAATGTTGGGACGATCCAAACCCCCGCAGGTTTATGGACAGCAGATATGTCTCTGGCTCCCAAAAAGCACACCACAGTCGGTTTGCCAGACATCGCAGCCTGTTCGAGGGTGTTTCGAGCCACATCTTTCCCTGGCGGTTTGCTGATGAGCAGGATTACCTGCGTGTCCGGGTCTGCTTGCAATGCCCTCAAACCTGCCAGCATCATCATCCCACCTACTTCATCCTTGACATCCCGACCACCGGTGCCGATGCCCTGGGTAATTCCTACCGCGTGTCGGGCGAGTAAAGTACTTACTTCCTGCAAGCCGGTCCCGGCAGCCGAAACGATTCCCACCGGACCTTTGGGAAGAGCATCGGCAAATCCCAGGGCGACGCCATTGATAATCGCTGTTCCGGCACCGGGTCCCATCAGCAGCAAGCCGTGATCGATGGCATATTTTTTCAGGGCGATTTCATCTTGCAGGGATACATTATCGCTAAATAACAGCACATGCAGCCCTTTGTGCAGTGCCTCCCAGGCTTCGTCCGCCGCGTAACGTCCAGCGACAGAGACGACAGCCAGATTGGCGGCGGGATTAGCCTTGATGGCGCTGCGGACGGTCCTGGGGCGAAATTCAATGGTATCGGATGCGGCTGATTTTCTCCGCAGAAGTTTATCGGCCTCAGCGATGGCATGCTCAAGTAAACCGGTTTCAGCATTAACTGCAATCACCAGGTCGTTGGGCGAAGCTGCATCGGCTTCTGGTGTGAGCAAGCCGGCCTGGCGGAGTATCCCCTTATTGGCCTCGGTAGCCATGACGACGGCTGCGTCGATCACACCAGGCAGGTGAGCCAACTCCTGCGCTACTGCCATCAGGCTAACCGAGTCATGATACTCACTGGGTTTGACGAGCGATTTTACAGGCATAATTATTCCTCGATCAGTCCCGCGTCCAGCATTGCCAGGTATACTTTTTCACTGGTATAGGGCGGCGCGCCGACCCGGATACCAATCGCATCGTAAATTGCATTGGCAATCGCCGGGATCGTGGGCACCATAGCATGCTCGCCGATGCCACGCGCGCCCCATGGGCCGTCATCCTGCGGAGTTTCCACGATAATCGCCTGGATGTTGTGTGGCACGTCGGCGCTGGTAGCGATGCGATAATCCACGAAGCTCGGATTTTGCAAGATGCCTTCCTTGAGCTGCAAACTCTCGAATAGAGCGGTGCTCAAGCCCTGGACGAAGCCGCCTTCCATTTGGGCTTTCACCATGTCTGGGTTAATGGCTTTGCCGACGTCAAAAGCTGCTACACCGCGGATCACTTCCACCTTGCCGGTGTCCGTGTCTACTTCTACCTCGACAGCTTGCGCGCCGACGGTATAGTGCACTACAGCACGCGGTCCCTGCCCGGTTTCGGCATCCAGACCAGTGACATAGGTGGGCATAAAGGTGCCGCGCCCCAGCACCGGACCGCCCACCCATCCTTCGTTATTGGGCAGTGAGATGCCGTAAATGACGATATTCTTCAGTGGAATCGACTCTTCTGACCGGTAAGAGATCACCTTGCCATCGATGATATCCAGGTCTTCGGGTTTTTCGTTCCAGGCCTTGGCGACCATCTCCAGGATTTGCTGCCTGGCATCGCGCGCCGCGGCCGAGACTGCATTGCCCATGCTCCAGGTCAGCCGGCTGGCGACCGTTTGCCACTCGTAGGGACTGTAGTTGGTATCCAGGGGCGAAGCCACTCTCACTGTCTCCACTGGCACTCCCAGGGCGGCGGCGGCTATTTGAGCCGCGATGGTGAACGAGCCTTGACCAATTTCCTGCCCGCCAACACTTACGGTTACGGTGCCATCTTCATTCAAAGCCACCTTTGCGCTAGAGCCAGCATTGGGCGGCATTGCCGGCGCTTTCCACATCAAGGCAATACCCTTGCCGCGTCGTTTGTTCGGTGCACTGGGTGGGTCTTTGCGACCCCATCCGATGGCTTCAGCGGCTTTCACCAGGCACTCGGTCAGCCCGGTAGGATGCATGGTCATACCTGTGATCAATGTGGAGCCGGTCTTGATGCAGTTGATCTTGCGGAACTGGACTGGATCCATGTGGATGGCATATGCCAGCTCGTCGATGCACTGCTCCAGCCCGGCGTGCATCTCAGGCATGCCAAAGCCGCGCATTGGCCCACCGACAGGATGATTGGTGTAGACGCAGTAGCTGTCGGTTTTCATGTTAGGCACATCGTAAGGTCCGCTGCTGCTGTAGCCAGCGGCGCGAGTGATATTGACGCCATATTCGGTGTAAGCGCCACCATCCCAGAAGAATTTGTTCTCCATCGCCAGCAGGCGACCATCTTTGTCACAGCCCATCTTGAAGTGCGCTACCACTCCCTGGCGCACAAAAGACGCATAAAACTCCTCTTCACGCGTCAGGCGTAGTTTGACCGGCCGGCCGCGCAATTTCCAGGCTATCGCCACCGCTAATGCTTCCATACTGACTCCGGCTTTGCAGCCGAAGCCGCCTCCAACATACGGCGCGATGACCTGCACGTCGGACTGCGAGATGCTGCGGTATTTGTGCTCTACAATAGCGTCACATTGCACCCAGGCTGCTTCTACGTCACCCTTGCGGACCCGAAAATGGTTAGAGATGTTAGAGCCTGGCTCGGGGAAGATAAAATTGGCTACCTCATACTGGCCCAGGTCGGGATGCAGCACAGGTGCCTCGGGACTGGCTCCGAATTCGGGATCGAACACACCCGGCAGTGGCTCGTACTCGACCTCGATTAGATCCAGCGCTTTTTCGGCAATTTCTTCGCTGATGGCGGCGACCCCAGCAACCGGATCTCCTACGTAGCGCACCCGCTCGCGGCAGAAAATATAGCGATCCTGAAGGTAAAGCCCAATCAAGCCGGGATAATCTTCCCCGGTGACCACAGCTTTCACGCCGGGCAATTGGCGGGCGCGGCTGGTATCTATGCGCTTGATGTAGGCATGCGGAAGTGTGCTGCGCTTGATGCGGGCGTAGAGCAGCCCCGGTCCAAACTGGAGATCGTCGGCAAACAGAGCGGAGCCGATCACTTTTTCACGAGCGTCGACCCGCGGCACATTATCGCCGATGGGATGCGGGATCTTATGGGAAATGTCGGTTTCGATGGTCATGATGGCCTCCTTAGAGCGTGGCTGCCTGCCGGGATAAAGCGGCCGCATCCTTGACAGCGTCTACAATGCGCAGGTAGCCGGTACAGCGACACAGATTGCCGACCAGCGCCTCGCGGATTTCGTCTTCGCTGGGATCCGGGTTGCGATCAATCAATGCCCGCGCCGAGATCAGGATGCCCGGTGTGCAGAAGCCACACTGGACACCACCATGCTCGATAATCGTGTGCTGGACCGGATCCAGGACGCCATCTTGCATCAGGCCTTCCACCGTGACGATATGCATGCCATCGCACTCGACAGCCAGCACCATGCAGCTATTCACCGGCTCGCCATTCAGGAGCACGGTACAGGCGCCGCATTCGCCCGCCATGCAGCCATTTTTGGTGCCGGTGCGGGCTAGCTTTTCCCGCAGCATTTGCAGCAGAGTCATCTGGGAGGGTACAACCACCTGCTCCCATTCACCATTAATTGTCAGAGTGATTGCATGTTGAGCCATATCACTCCCTCCCTTCTAATCGATCCAATGTTATCAGTAATGCCTTTTCAGTAAGTTTTTTCACCATCGCCTTGCGGTAGCGGGCGCTGCCGCGCACGTCGTCGATCGGATTGCAGGCCTGCTGAGCCAGGCGTGCGGCTTCTATAAAAGCCTCCGGTGTGATGTTATTCTCCGATAAGTAGCTGTGCACCGCAGGCACCTCTAAAGGAACGGGCGCGACGGATGCCAGGGCGACATGAAAGGAGTAGCCTGAAGCACTGGCAGGTTCACGGCTGCCCAGCGCTGTTACCCCAACGATTGACAAATCGCTCCAGGTGTTGCGCCCGAGCTTGATGTACGTGCCGGTGCTGCCCGCAGGCGGTCTGGGTAACTGGATGGCGGTGGCGATATCACCCGGCTTTAAGACGGTTTTACCCGGTCCGAGAAAGAAGGTCTTCAACGGCTCATCTCGATAGCCATCGACACCATGTACTTTCAGCACGCCATCGTAGAGCATGCAAGCCCCAATCGTATCGCCAGCAGGCGAGGCATTGCACAGGTTGCCCACGATCGTTGCTCGTGTGCGGAGCTGGTAAGACGCAACCGAACGGCAGGCCTCGGCTAATACCGGATAATACTGCTGTACTTCAAGCATGGTCATCACCCGGTTCATGTTCACCCCGGCGCCGATCGTCAGACCGGCGGTAGGGTGAAAGTGCAAGTTATCCGTACCATCTAGATTTTTTACATCTACCAGGTATTTGTCATGCCAGAAGCCGTCGCGCATACGAACAAAAATATCGGTACCGCCGAGCAGCGGGCGAGCTTCTCCGGCATGATCCGAGAGGAAACGGCTCGCTTCTTCCAGAGTGGCGGGCCGGATATAGTCGAATTCAGGTAGTTCTGGGTGGGCGTTAATAGTCATAATCCACACCTCGGTATGGGGTGGTATTTTCGGGCAGGGGAACTACCCGAAAATACCACATAGATGATTAACTACAGGTTGATATTTTCCCGGTCCTGCACGCCAAACTTGCTCGGCGGCAAGATCAAGAAGATCAGATTCACCAGGATGCCCAGGAGAGCCGAGAAGACGATCGCCGGGATGCCATCCGGGAAGATATACGGAATCTTGAAGGGGAACATTCCGTTTGTTAGGGCCAGGTTGCCGCCGATGCCAGTCACCAGGATGATGGCGCCCACGGCTAGCTGGCGCGGCTCGAACAGGTTGACCTTCTCCGACTGGATCAGTGCAATACCTTGCATGCCGATCACGCCAAACAGGTAGATCGAGAGGCCGCCGACGACCGCTGTAGGCAAGGTGTTGACGATCGCTGCCAGTGTACCCACGAACCCGAGCAGGATGGCAATGACCCCTGCTGTGAAAAGTACAGGCACAGAGTAGCAGCGTGTGATCGCCATCAGGCTGTTGTTTTCGCCATAGTTGGTGCCGGCACAGCCACCCAGGAAGCCAACCACGATGTCATCCGAGCCATCTGCAACCAGGTTGAGTCCAATCAGGCGCTTGATCTCCAGTGGTTCCCGGCCAAGCTCCTTGGCCAGCTGGTCGATATACAGGCTCATCTGGTACAGGTGGGCGGTGCTCTCCGGGATGGTGGCGATGGCGATTAAGGCGATACCGGCTATCGCTGCCCAGGCATCAGGGCTGGTAAAGGCGGGGAAGGTGAAGGCTGGAATACGCAGGATATCCGCCTCGACAATGGTCTGGAAATTGATCAGCCCGAATGGGATGGACACCAGCCAGCCAACGAATGCTCCCATCAGGATTGGCAGCATCCCAATCAAGCCTTTACCTTGCAGGTAGACGGAAAATGCAATCGTCACCACCAGGGTGATCAGCGCCACAGCCCAGTTGGTACCGGCCATACTTAGAGCTGTTCCCGCTAAAGCAATACCAATCACGATTGCCACGCTGCCGGTGATAATGGGTGGCAGGATTTTGTCCAGGGCTTCTTTGCCGATCCGCATAATCAGCAAGCCGAAGAGTATTTCCAAAATTCCAGTGGCGATGATACCAACCTGGACAATCCGGACGCCATCCGGGCAGTAAACGGTATTCGGGTCCGCGAAGCAATCATTGGCATACAACCCCATGGCTGTGACCACGACTGTGATGTAACTAAAGCTCGAGCCGTAGTATAGGGGGATCCGCCGGCCAGTGACCAACAGGGCGACAATGGTCCCCACCCCGCTGGCTGCCAGGGTCACGCCCACATCAAATTTGGTCAGGATGGCCACCAGCACGGTAGCAGGGAACATGGTCAGCACTTGCTGGAAGCCCAGGCTGATCATAGCGCCCCAGGGAGGCGCATCAGGAGGCAAATATCCCATGATTTTAGGTTTAGCTGCTGCAGTCATAGCTCATCGATTCTCCTTACTAAGTATTTGCATGTTGGTTGATTGGGTGAACTGAAGATATGCTTATCAGAGTCGATAGGCGCCTCCTGGGTGAAACGGTGAGTGGTTCATGGGCTTGTATGGATCGACCCTGTTGGCAGAACTGAGTCGATCACACGTTGGCCTGGCCGGGGAATTAGAGATGTTGAACTACGCGTGGAAAAATACCAGATGGGCTGGGGTTGAGTACAGCCCAAAGGATTTCCCGGTGGAAATACCCGGGAAACATACTGACAGGGAAAAAAGATATGATTCACTTTGTGCCCGAATATCAACACAAACGCGAACTTTATATTATTATTATTGTGGCAAATAACTTGTCTGTCAACTAGGAATTGTCATTTTTCATCTCGGGATTGTCATTGAATTTTTGTGATGATTATCCATATTAACGTGAATTCGGGATACAAGGATTTTGGGTTTTTTTTGGGCGGCGGAGCCGCCCAAAATAAACCCAAAACACATCTTTTTCCTGATCCCGAACTGACGTATATTAGAAATTATGGGTCTTGATACCGGATTAATTGTCGTCATCCTGGCTGTCCTGGTGTTTTACCTGCGGCTGATCATCTTGCAGCGCCAACGGGTCAAGCGAGTCAATCAGGCCAGGGCCCTCGAA
>JAGDMX010000318.1 GCA_017860725.1 Chloroflexota bacterium
TAAGCGAACTTCCGTCAAGGTAAACCAGCTTCACCGGGCAATTGGACTGCTGGCAGGGCCTTGGGAACTCGATGCTTGCCAGCTCCGACATATCCACCACAATGATTTTGCCATCGGTAGTCGAGATTTCCAACGTAGGATCGAGATACCAGTGATAAGGCCAGCTCTCGGTAAAACCTGGCCATACCTCCACCGGGAAGCGGGCAAACTGCAAGTCAGCCAAAGGTACCTGTTGGGATATGCCGTCGCGTCCCATAATCGTCAGGATCACATTGGGATCTAGCGAAATCGATGTCTGGGGCTTTACCGGCTTGAAGCTCTTCAATTGTGAGATTGGTATGGTCAAAGAAAATGGTGGTTCCTGAAAGGATAAGCTTGTCTCCGGGTCGGCTTTGCCGGATGGGCAGAGATCTTGTGATAAACAGGGAAGGCTCACCAGCCCTCGCTGAAAAGTAAATCCTTGCTGGCGCAGCCACTCTGTCGTGACCCAATATTGGAATGCCCCCGCATCCAAAAGCAAGGCATTTTCGATTTCTGGTGGATCGACTTCGTGCTCGCTGTTTGGGGGTTGCCCACCTGAAAATGTAACTGCTCGGGCAGCGTGTGAGTCGCCTTGTGTGGCGAGCACCTCACCGATGATCGGTTCAGTGGTGGTCTCCAGGGTTTCAATCGTGCCAGTGATTTCCAGACCAGCTAGCTGGTCAACCGGCAGGGAAAAATCGACGGTGGGCGCGATGAATTTACCTCGCAGCTCCCCACCTTTTAGTTGTAGAGTGCCCTCCCAATTTTCAGCAATCACATTCAGATCGCCGCTTTGGGTAGGGGTAATGACGGAAAAAGCCTCGAGTGGTACGTCTAGGATGGTGTATGGGGCTAGTTGAGCTTGTGTAAGGTGTAAATCCTGCACCTGGATAGATTGCCCATCTTTAGTTTGCAAGGACCAGGTCACATCTGGTGGCTTGGTAGTCGGAGGCGAGATCTTCGACAACAATTCGGCCAGGTAGAGATCTGTCCAGGGAAATCGCAGGCGACCATATACTGTCTCGCCTTCTGCGTAGGCTTCTGGAGGAAAAGTAACTCCAATCAATGTTTCACCATTTAGGTCGGTTATTTCAATCGTCTCGGGACTCTCCGCCGGACGAACCAGGCTGGATAGATTAGCCAGGTCGAGGAGCAGTTTATAGGGTCCCCAGATGGCTTCCTGGCCTGCATCGACCACAATCTGCAAATCGCCTAACTTCATCTGCTGTCCGCATGCCAGCAGGATTTGCCAGACTCTTTCCGTTGGCAGGCTCACTTCAGGCTGGCTGCCTTCGAAGTTCACCTGCTGCACGCTGGAAAGCGCTACACCATCCTCCTCGCCCGCCAGCCAGATATTGCCCGGCATGAGCGTGAGGATTCCTTCAGCGGTCTGCAAATCGATAGCGCCATCCGGATTACGTGTCATGGATTGCATGTTGGCTAATTTCAGGTTGGTCAGGCTGAGATCCGGACAGGGTGGGAAGCCCGGCATCTCACCCGCCGCCGTCAGTGGACCGGTCAGCTCCAGTTCATTGCCGGAGGCCAATTGGATGCGGGCAAGTGTGGGTGGACTACCGCTGGCCGGGCGAGGCGTGGATGTGCTGTGAGGGCGTACCGGAGGAAGCGACCGATTGGAGAGTGGAGGAGCTAATGCAACCTCTGTCGCCTCGGCAGCTGGTTCTTCAGCGGGAGCTGCTTCAAAAGGAGCTGCCGTTGGTTCCTCAAGAACTACTGTTTCAACAACCGCTTCTCCACCCCCACAAGCGACTAAAAACAATAGTGTGAAGATCCCTAAAATAGTCAGAACAAGACCGGTTTTCATCATACCTCCTTCGGCATACACAATTTACCTGCTTGTAGAAATATCCCCCGCTTACACCAGCTTTGTGAATAACATTTGTGTATTCCACTTTTATAATACCGACTTGATCAGGGTATGTCAATAATGAGTTTATTGATATTCATCATGCTCAAAATCGCAAATCTGCCGTAAAATCAATTTACAATCGGAAGACAGGGATTTTACAAATCAATTTGAGTTGCATGGCATTGCACACTACACTGAGGAGATATTCCACGATGAATGACTCTGTACTTACCGTAAAAGATTTTCGTAAGGCGTACGGCAGTTTCGTGGCCGTGTCGGAGATTAGCTTTGAAGTAGGTCGAGGCGAGATTTTTGGCCTGTTAGGCCCGAATGGGGCGGGAAAAACTACCACGCTGGAATGCCTGGAAGGGCTGCGCAAGCCGGATGCTGGTCAATTGAGCGTCCTTGGGGTCGATCCGGTGCGTGATGCACGCAAGCTCAGCCGGGTGGTGGGTATCCAGCTTCAAACCTCGGGGCTGCCGGCCAACATGAAAGTGGGTGAGGCGATGAAATTTTTCTGCGCCTATCACGGCGTGCCACCCCGCAAGGAGTTGATCGAGCGTATGGGTTTAGCTGAAAAACAAGACGCCCAATTTCACCAGCTCTCTACCGGCCAGCAGCGCCGTCTGGCCCTGGCACTGGCAATGGCACATAATCCTCCCCTGGTGATCCTGGACGAACCAACGGCTGGCTTGGATGTCAATACTCGCGTGGAGCTGCATGCGCTCATGGAGGAGGTGCGCCAATCGGGGACAACCATCCTGCTCGCCACACATGATATGGCTGAGGCAGAGAAGATGGCCGACCGGGTGGCAATCTTGCTGCGCGGAAAGATCGTCGCCAGCGGCTCGCCGACCGAGCTTACGGCTGCCGGGGCCGGGCTGACTAAAGTTTCTGTCCGCACCGAGGAAAGTGTTTTGCAGCGCGATGGTCAGGATTTTCCTGCGGTTAGCCAGCAAGCATTCAAGGAAGAGTACGCCATCTATTACACCACCGACCCCGGCCCGACCGTCTCGGCGGTGTTGGAGTATGTCAAACAGCAAGGCGACAAGCTGATTGATCTGCGCGTAGAGCGACCATCCCTGGAAGAACGTTTCCTGGAAATCACTACCGAGGGAGCAGCCAAATGACCGCATTTGTTAACCACTTTTCCTTTGAGTTCAAAACCGGTTTGCGCAATGCCAACCAGCTTTTCATAAACTATCTCTTCCCGCTGGGGTTCTTCCTGATGATCGCTTTCATCATGCCGCAGATCAACCCCGGTTTTCGCGAGACGATGCTACCGGCGATGGTGATCTTTGCGATGCTGGCTAGCAATATTTTGGGTTTGCCCAGCCCAATTGTGGAGTCGCGTGAGGCCGGAATCTACCGCAGCTTTAAGATCAACGGCGTCCCGGCAGAGTCAATTCTATCCATTCCTGTAATTACGACCATTTTCCACTCTCTGATCACTTCTGCGATCATCATCGCGCTGGGGATCGTTGTGTTCGATGCAATTCCACCGGTTAATTGGCCGGCATTTGTTGGATTAACCTTCCTCACGGCTTTCACCTGTGGGACATTGGGAGCGTTGATTGGTGTCATTTCGGAAAATACACGTGCGACTGTTCTCTGGTCGCAGTTGATTTTTTTGCCTTCGATGTTGATTGGTGGGCTGATGATGCCGATCGGCATCTTGCCTGAGGCGGTGCAGCCATTTTCGGCTCTGCTGCCTACAACGCATGCCATGCAATCCATGCTGGGATTGGCATACCAGGCTGAAACAATATTCAATCCCTGGGTTTCGACCGGAGTATTGATCGTCAGTACAGGACTGGCTTTTGGACTGGCAATTTATCTGTTCAATTGGGACAATCGCAATAATGCCCGCCGCGGTCACCCATTGATGGCGTTATTGGTACTGATCCCGTACGTCATCTCTATGTTCTTGGTCTAAATTGCCTCTTGACTGGAATCACCGCCTGCGATAATATTGCGCCATTATGTCCTCTAAGCATTCGGCCTTCTTTTTTTACTATTATTTTTACGGCTACCGGCGATCGGCTGCCGTTGGCGGTGCTTAAGGGCTAAGAAAGTACCTTACCAGCCCTGATTAACCCGAGACCAACGGTCTCGGGTTTTTTATTTTTTTTGCGAAGGAGGATTTATTTATGCCAATGCGTGGGGTACGTGGTGCCACCCAGGTGGGAGAGAATGATGCGGAAGCAATCTGGGCTGCAACCCGAAAATTGTTGGAAGCTATCCTGGCAGCTAATCCGGGATTAGTCATGACGGATATTGCCAGTGCATTTTTTACCGTGACGGATGATCTGGATGCAACCTACCCGGCGTATGCAGCGCGCTCGATGGGCTGGGATACTGTCCCCATGCT
>JAGDMX010000319.1 GCA_017860725.1 Chloroflexota bacterium
GCCTCGTGTAAACGAATGACGCCTAAGCCGCCGTCGCTCGCTCATAATCAAGCGCTTACTGTTGAAGGGCAGGAATTCGATGTAAGCACGCAGGAGAAAGATGGGGCGTTCAAGCAGGCCTTGCAGGACCTTCCACGTCAGCCGCGCCAGATTCTGCTGCTGTATGCCTTGTGCGGTCTGCCCACCGATGAGATCGCTGGCGTACTCAAACTCCCAGAAAAGACGATCCAGGATCAGCTCCATTTAGCCTCGAAGAATTTGACGAATGCGGATCAGGCTAATGGTGAGATACCCCTATCGCCGCCTTCGGAATACCAGTTTTTGGATAGATTGCAAGCTATTATCCCTGCGGCAGAGGTTAGCGAGGCCGAGCTGGCAGAGGTGGCTGCCTGGGCAGCCGAGCAGATCCGAGCTCGCAGCCTGAGAAGACGACTGGCTTCCCACGCCAGGGAACTTGCGCTGGTCGGAGCCGCGATTGTGCTGGCAGCCCTGATCTTTTGGGGGACGAGCAGCCGCTGGGCTGGAGAGAACCCTGATCAGGCCAGCCTGGCGGTAGGACCAACACCCGCGCCTCGCCAGGCAGCAGTCTACCTGACACGCTCGGGCGACACCTTCGAGTCGATTGCCTCCGTGACGGGCCTGCCGGTTGAGTCACTTGGCGAAGTCGGCGACCTGGAGCAGTCGGGTCAGACGATTGATATTCCATTGGATGTGTATTCCGATACGCTGCCGGTGCCATTATCCGATCCCCCGCAGGTTAAATCCTTATCCACTCGTTCGGATTCCCAGGCCATTTATCAGCGACTGGGTGAAAGCTCCAGTTTATGGAATACACTCTGGCTGCAAGCCGAGGCGCTGGATTACGGGCCTGCCGGATATATCGGCCCACCCGTCGGTAGCCGCTACCAGGCTTGGGTTAGTCAGCCTGGGCAGAGCCTTGAGTTGGTGGGGCAGCTCAGTGGGCAGATTGACCGGGTAAATCTGGTGGCTGACGGACGCCAATTTTATTCTCAGGGGCGGACCGGGAGGCTGTACATCGAACCTTGGGATCAGGGAAACCACCTGCTGCAGAATGAAACCCTGCGCCACTTGGTTTTCCCGGAGTCTGCGCCTTGGATGCAGGCTGGAGGTGTATTTGAGGCCATTGAAGGCGACCGGGCAGCGGACAGGCGTGTTGTGGTAGTGGACTGGCGCAATCCAACCGGTGAGCGGGAGTACCGCCTGTGGCTGGATGTCCGAACCGGGGTCGTATTGCGCCTGCAACACTTCGGCGGAGGCGATGGTCAGATCTTGCTGTCGGACGTGCTGGTCACGCTTGCTCGCGTCGATCAGGCTTTCCCGGCTGAAATATTTGACCCGCGCACCGCCGGCTTAAAGGGATTCACTCAGGATGAGCTGGGTACTCCGTTGCGTTATGCGCTTTCCCCCACGCTGGCACCCCAGGTGCGTACTCCATTAGCCAACCAGCGCCCGCCCATTAATATGGATTTAAGCCGCAGCCCACTGGTATTTCAGTTTCCGCTGGAGCTGGAGGAGACATCTCTGGTATCAGGCACACAAACAATCGAGGCAGATTTATTTGCTGGAGGGTATTTCCTGGGCAAAATCCCTTTTAACTTGCCATGGTCGCTGGTGTGCTCGCGTTCACCGGATGGACAGCGGCTGGCCTATGCCGTGCTTCCGATCGGTCAGTCGCCTGGCCTGTTTGGCTGGTTCAACTTGTCCGAGCCGGATCGAATCTACGGTGCCGCAGAGGATGTGCAGGTGCGACAATTGGTGTTTGCCCCCGATAACCAGCGCCTGGCCATTTTTGGGCAGAACAACCAGCCGCCCTTCACAATGGGAATATCCATCTTGGATTTGGGAACCGGGACGCTTGAGAACATCCTGGAAATTGCTGAAGCGAGCAGCTTGCAGTGGAGCCCTGATGGCAACTATCTGGCTTTCCTGGGCAAGGTCGACGAGCGTTATTTGGAAAGTGACATATTTGTTATTAATTTGAATACCCACCAGGTGATCTACCGCCAGTCGTACCGCCCGGAAGTTGAATCCCAGCCAGATTCACCTATGTCCTCCTGGGGGGTCGAGTTTCCGGTGCCGGAGGATCTATATCCATGTGCTGCAGCGCGGCAGTAAGGATTATAATTTTAATGTGTGGTATTTTCCGAGAAGGAGGTCTGTATGCCAACACAAGTGCGAGATTGGATGAGCAAACCGGTAGTCGTGGTCGACCCTGACAGCAGCGTTTCTTATGCTTTGACCTTGATGCGCCGCCGCAATATCCACAGCCTGGTGGTTAATCTGGATGATCGTAGTCATACTTATGGCATTCTGACCACCACCGATATCCGCGATAAGATCATCGCAGAAGGCCGCAATCCGGCTGAGACCAGTGTACGAGAGATCATGACGGCTCCGGTAATTACCGCTAATCCACAATGGACTCTGCGGGAATGCTCGATCCATATGCAGAAAAACCGTATCCACCATATGCCGGTCGCAGATGGGTTTGGGGCATTGATTGGCTTGATTTCGGCAACGGACCTTTTCCGTGCCGCTGAAGAGATCGGTTGGGGGCAAGAAACCTAGGCAAGACTTGTAGAATTCTTATACAACGATATCAGGATTAGCTACCCTTGTGGGCGTATTCTGGTATAATTTCAGCGCATTTTGGGGTAGGTTTTGTCTTTAATAATATAACGCTGGGATATTCCCGGTGTTATTTTGTGTAAACTACGTCTCAGGAGGTTTTCTCTGCAATGGAGAAACAGGAATACATGGATTTGTATTATCAGATGGTGTTGATCCGTCTGGTGGAAGAAGAAGCCGCCGTGTTATACCAGCAAGGCAAAGTTGGCGGCTTTTTACATCTGTATATTGGCCAGGAAGCCGTCAGCACCGGTTTGATCTCGGCGCGCAAGCCGCAGGATCGCGTTATTACCGCCTATCGAGACCACGGTGTGGCCCTTAACTGTGGATTGACAGCCAATGAGGTGGTCGCCGAGTTGCTCGGAAAAGCTACCGGATGCTCCAAGGGTAAAGGCGGCTCGATGCACATGGCCGACGTCAGCAAAAATTTCTGGGGTGGGCATGCCATTGTTGGCGCGCATCTGCCGATTGCTGCCGGCTTAGCTCTGGGAGACCTATACAAGAAAAATGATGGAGTGACCATCTGCATGTTTGGTGATGGTGCTACTAATATCGGCTACTTTCACGAGGCAGTCAACCTCTCCAAAGTATGGAATCTCCCGGTATTGTGGGTGGTGGAAAATAATCAGTACGGCATGGGCACCGCTATTGAACGAGCTTCGGCCGTATCAGAGATGCGCCAGAAAGCCGAAGGCTACGGTATCCCAAATGGGCGTGTAGATGGCATGGATGTCCTGGCGGTACGCAAAGCTTCTGAGGAAGCACTCGAATTTATCCGTAGCGGGAAGGGTCCATACTTCCTGGAAGTGATTACTTACCGCTTCCGCGGACATTCGATGGGTGATCCAGAGCGCTACCGCAAGCAGGAAGAAGTGAAAAAATGGCAGGAAAATGACCCAATTGGCATATACCGAAACTACCTGATTTCCAATGGGATTGCTACAGATGGCGAGCTGGATGCAGTCGATGCTCGTGTGGAAGTCGAAACCAAGGCGGCAGTCCAGTTTGCAGAAGCCAGCCCCGACCCTGCCCCCGAAGCCTTGTGGGAAAACATCTACGTAGAAAATTGATTAAATGATAAAACGAGCGAAAAATTATGGGATAGTCTAACGCTCGATGAACTGATTAAAGCAAATAATTAAGGAATTCTTCAATGGCCCGAATTACCATGCGTGAAGCAATCTCCCAAGCTTTGTGGGAGGAAATGGAACGTGACCCAAGTGTATTTATCTTGGGTGAAGAAGTGGGTGTCTGGGGCGGTACGTATGCCGTCACCAAAGGTTTTTATGATCACTTTGGCCCCGAGCGGGTGCGCGACACACCTATCGCTGAAGCTGCTATTATCGGCGCGGCGATTGGCTCGGCACTGACCGGCCTGCGTCCAGTTGCGGAACTGATGACAATCAACTTCGCATTCTCGGCGATGGATCACATTGTTAATGAAGCAGCTAAGCTTCATTACATGTTCGGCGGACAGATGGTGCTGCCGCTGGTCATTCGCGCCGTTGGCGGCGGAGGGCGCCAACTGGGTGCTACCCACTCACAAACGCCGGACGCCATCTTTGCTCATTTCCCCGGCTTGAA
>JAGDMX010000320.1 GCA_017860725.1 Chloroflexota bacterium
GTACCACCCGTTCAGGAGAGCGCAGCCGTTCAACCGCGCCATCAAACTGTTTTTCATGCATAATGCCTCCGTTGACTTTAATACTCATTAGATGTTGAAGGGTCGGAATGGTTGCAATATTTGCTGTGCCTTCATTCAGTGGATTGTTTTCAAATGGGCGCTATGACATCCGTCCGTAGACAGTGTGTCAAGTGTCACTTGCCATATCTTTATTCATGGGGATAATGGTCGATAGTAATCTGGATAGTAATCTGGATAGTAATCCTAGGAATAATTAACCATTCGAGGGAAAATAGCGAGGTTTTAGTAATGATCCCCAATCAATGGTACATTGTATTGAGTTCGAAGCAGGTGAGAGATAAACCCGTTGGAGTCACCCGCCTGGGCCAGAAGCTGGTCTTCTGGCGCGATCTTTCCGGCAAAATCGCCTGTCTGCAGGATTGGTGTATCCATCGCGGCGTGGCGCTCAGCAAGGGCAAGATCGTCCAGGACCGACTGAAGTGCCCTTTTCACGGCTTTGAGTTCGATCCGACTGGGAGGGTCTGCATCATACCTGCCAACGGCAAGAGTGCGCCAGTGCCAAAAGCCTTCCAGGCGCAAAGTTACCTGACTTACGAAGCGCATGATTTCATCTGGATTTGGTGGGGACAAAACCCTCCGGCGGACCTGCAGCCGCCACGCTTCTTCAACGATATTGACGATCAATTATCTTATGCAGAAAAATTGGACCCCTGGAACGCACATTATTCGCGGGTGATCGAAAACCAGCTCGATGCGGTGCATATCCCCTTTATTCATTACAATACCATTGGACGCGGCAACAAGACCCTGGTGGATGGCCCTGGTGTTGAGTGGTTGGATGCAGATATGTTCTATTTATATACAAATAACCGTGTGGATGACGGCAGCAAACCGCTGAAACCGAGTGAATTCCAACCAAAGTCAGAACCCACTCAAAAACTTGAGTTCATCTTTCCCAATCTGTGGCAAAATTACATTACCGACCAACTGCGCGTGGTTGTAGCATTCGTCCCGGTAGATGCCAACCATACAATCATGTACTTGCGTTCATACCAAAAATTTATGACCGTGCCGCTGCTGCGCAGCCTGGTCAACGCGCTGCTCATGCCATTCAATGTATATGTGGCCCACCAGGACAGGGTGGTGGTGGAGACACAAGAACCCAAAGCCTCTGCCTGGCGTATGGATGAACAGTTAATCCGCGGCGATCACCCGATTATCGAGTACCGGAGACGAAGGGCTGAACTTTTAGGCGAAATTTCATAGAGGAGAAAAAAAATGAAAACATTACGTCGCGTTCTGGGTATTTTGGTCATGATTGCCGGTATCCTCGGCCTGGTGCTGAGCTTGGCCGGGCTGGTCTCGGTATGGGTTGTAAAACCTACGATTGCCACCAGCCTGAACAGCACGATTACTACTCTGAACAGCAGCATTGACGCAAGCAAGGAAACGATGGTGGTCACCGAGCAAGCCTTGGCTGGTATGGTGGGCAGCGTCGAGGCCTTGCAGACGATGTTGGCCTCCACGGCGACAACTATCCAAGACACAAACCCTTTGATTGATTCGCTGACCGGATTTATAGGTGATCAACTGCCCAAGACCGTCACCGCGGCTTCCGATTCGCTAAAATCAGCTCAGCAAGCGGCTGCCGTGCTCGACAGCGCCATAAAGAATTTAAACACTTTTCAAAACGTTTTGAGCGGTATACCGTTTTTGAACAGTTTGGTAACTCTGCCAAAAGGAAATCTGAATTCAAGCGGAGGAAAACCGCTGGCTGATTCCTTAGGCGAGATCGCAACTGAGATGCAGGACTTACCCAAGAAGTTCAGCGATATGGCGACAGACCTGAGCAAAGCCACCTCCAACTTGAGTTCAGTCCAGACCAGCCTTACCACGATGTCCACAAACATCGGCGGGATATCGACCAGCCTGGAGCAGTACAAAAATATCATCGCCAACTCCCAGGGTTCGATGGACAACCTGAAATTGATGTTGACGAATTTTCAGGATAACCTGAACCGAATCCTGAACATCGCCGCCATCGTGCTGACCCTCTTCTTCCTGTGGCTGTTGGCCGCCCAGGTTGTGATCCTCAGCCAGGGATGGGAGCTGTATCAAGGCACTACCGACCGGATGGAATAAGGAATCTCAATAGATGGATGAAGGGGCGCAACGTAGTTGCACCCCTTCATCCATCATAATAATATACCGGTTATTGTGTTGGCTGCTGATTGGCCGGATTATTGTACGAGTATCCGTGGCATCCGCCGGTGCTGAATTGACCGTTACTGCCCTGTTGCCCATAATAGCGACCCATCATACCGCCGTACCTGCCCATCATGGCGTAACCATTGCCCATATTATCGAGCATCCATTCATAGCGCCCGGCCATCTGGGCTAATATGCTGTCAGCCTGTTGCTGGGTCAGGATGCCTTTGGAAACCGCCTGGGCCAGGCTGTCTCTGTGTGCAGCTTCGAGCGCTGCAACAAGCTCTGACTGGTCGAGGCCCTTTTCTCCTGCAATCTGCGCGAGTGTCTTTCCGTTGTTCAACGCAGCGTATAACTCATCACGATTCAAGCCGAGCTTTCCGGCTACAGCGTCCCACACAAAGGCATGCATGCCACCACTGGACACCATCCATTGGTGCATGGCATCCATCCATTCCCAATTATTGCCATTTTGAGCATAGCCGCCCATCATCCCACCGCGCCAGCCCATCATGCTATAGCCAGTCCCGTTCCCTGCATTTCCGCCCATCATCCGGGCAAACACGGAGCCAGGATTCCACATAGGGGTCTGAGCAACAGCAATTCCAACACCGAATGCCGCCATTAGCAGGATAAGTACCAGGGAAAGTCCAAGTATCTTAATTGTATTATTCACCTATTTTTCTCCTTTTTCGTGCTTTTCGTTCCTGTAATCTATTTAATTGTAAACCAGCTCGATTTCTCCCTGAAGCGCCAAATGGCTTGACGCGAGCGCGCCATTTGGCCTATACCACGGTCAGCTCTTCGCACCCGGGTTGCTAGAAACCAAATCCCTTATACGCTCACGGATCATCTCAACCGTCGGCCATCCGCTTAAGCCCACGGGAGTAGGGTATATCCGGCAACCCCAGAAATATTCATCTTGTTCCTCGGGCCATAAATCAATGTTGTTGACATGGATTGAAGGAGAGCCCAAAAATCTTCTGCTCATGGCTTCTTCAACGTCTTGGAGCCGGACCAGTTGGATTGAGACATCCAGGTTTTCTTCAGCACATGCCAGCTTCAGGTTTGTTAAAGCGGATTGCCAGGAAGGACAACCATCAAAGTAGAGTAGTTGGATATCCATTACTAAGCTCACCGAAAATTCTCGAAGGAAACATTCGCATAAGAATACAGTTCTAAAAGCTAACCTGGCAGGTTGATATTCACCCGTGTCCCCCCTCCAGGCGCAGAGTTTATCTCCAGTGTTGCTCCGATTAGTTCAGCGCGTTCATGCAGTCCCAGCAGCCCATAATGTCCACTCGGGGCAAACTCGGCCGGGCTCTTGGGCACCTCAAAACCTTTGCCGTCATCATCTATTTGCATGGCGACTGCCTGGGGAGTAAAAGTGATGCTCAAAGTCGCCCGAGATGCCTGAGAGTGACGGGTGACGTTGCTCAATGCCTCCTGAGCGATCCGGAACAGGGTGAGTTCAGCAGCTGGGTCGAGCCGCTTTTCTGTGCCTTGCTTCTCAAAATCGACCGAAATATTAGCAGCCTGCCCGGTTTCACGCGCCAGCATCTCTAACGCAGGCACCAATCCTAAATCTTCCAGGTAGATCGGCCGGAGGGCGCGCGTCAGCCTGCGCAAGTTTTCGATGGTTTGCTCGGTCAGTGCAGCGATCTCTTGGTACCCTGCGGCTTCTGGGCCGGAGCGAGGCGCAGATAGCTGGCTGAGTTGGAGGCGCTGCTTCAAAGCGATCAGGGCCTGAATGGTATCGTCATGCAGCTCACGCGCCAGACGGCGGCGTTCATCTTCCTGGGCGGCTGTGATCGCGCCGATATAACCGTGCAGGCTTTCTTGAGCGGACTGCACTTTTTGCGCCATGTTGATCAGCTCCTTTTGGAGCTGGCGGATTTCTTCAATCCCTCCAACCGGCTCTTCGATCGCCTTGAAATCGCCCCAGGCCAACATCGCCGCCCGGGACTCGAGGGTCTGCAAGGGCTTGACAATCTGGCG
>JAGDMX010000321.1 GCA_017860725.1 Chloroflexota bacterium
GTACTACGACACCGCGAATCCTCAGGGAAGCGTGATAAACCCCAACACCGGCACACAGATCCGCATCCAGAGCATCAGCGCACTGGGTGGTTTCATGCAGAGTGAGGTACGACCGGCAAAGTGATTGTGTAAACTTTTGCTACAAGTACGATGAATTGCGGGTAGAGTCGACTGCAAGATTATCCAAGCAAACCAATTAATGAGAGTAGAGGCAGCTCCTAGGCCTCTACTCTCAGGTTTTAATAAAGGATATATTTACTGTTCCTTCTTCGCCGACCTTCTACTTATCCACTGCCAGACTGCCGCTAATAATCCAATACCCAATGCCAGGAAGCTCAAGGACAAAGTAATCCACTTAAGCATTGTGAACACTGCCGCCAGGGTATCCACGACAGGTGTTGATTCCGGATATCTGTAGATCACAATCGAGGTAGAAATATTCTCCATATAATCCATCAACATGCCAGCCAGCGGCAGCAGGTTCGCGAAATGCCAGATGCTTCCTGCAGCAAAGCCGCGCGGTATCAGCCAGGATATCACTATTGCCAGGAAAAATGTGTACACCAAAGGCCAGATCAAGTCGAACGTGAAACGCGAATGAACATACTCCTGACGACCTGCCTCTCCATACGACTCTGCACTGCGGTATAAATCATCGGCCGAGTAATAGAATGAAAGATCTGGGGTCATGGCACCAGTCGAGTACTCATCTGTTTGCGAAGGTTGGCTGGGCAGTACCAGTGAAATAAACAGGATAAATATAACGCACGCCAGCAAGGTTATCCACCCTGTTGAAACCGATTCGAGCCACATTGATACGCGCTTGACCATGCCACTCATCCTCTCACTACTCTAGATTTCACTACACGACCGAACTCTGGTAGCACTATAAAATTATACCCGCCGCATAATGAATTGTTTTCCTACTTAGGTCAGCAAACTACCCCCAATCCGCCTAAATTCCCTTGATTTATCATTGTAAATCAGGGTAATTTGATATAATTTTTATACATACCGTTCTGTAGGGTTTTGGACATTTTTCTCCCTTAATTTTCATCAAGAAAGGACGGGCCGTATGACATCTAACCCGTTGGTTAAGATTCCCCCTCCGCAATACAGGCCTTTACGCGTATTTACGTTCGACCCGAGTTTAAACACGAGCCTGGATACAGCAATCATCAATCAGATGACCCTCAAAGTTCCGTGGGAGAAAGTCAGCCTCGGTCCTGTCGGCGAATATCTTGAAGTTGTCGATATAGATCCGGCCTCGAACGCTTTCTATCCTCCAGTCGATCTGGAAAACAACTACCTTTTGATGCAAGCGGGCCTATCTCCATCCGAAGGCACACCTCAATTCCATCAACAAATGGTATACGCAGTCGCGATGAATACGATCGAAAACTTTGAGCTGGCGCTTGGTCGAAAAGTACTGTGGTCAGCTCGAGAGGTAAATAGCGAGAATAAATTCGTCAGGCAGTTGCGTATTTATCCACACGCCCTTCGCCAGGCGAATGCCTACTATAGCCCGGCAAAAAAAGCTTTGCTCTTCGGCTATTTTCCCGCCTCGACCAAAGAATCTGGACGCAATCTGCCGGGTGGTATAGTGTTCACCTGCCTGTCTCACGATATCATCACGCATGAGACTACCCATGCCTTAATGGATGGTCTGCATCCCTATTTTGGTGAACCAAGTAATCCGGATGTCCTGGCAATGCACGAAGCTTTTGCCGACATTGTCGCCCTCTTCCAGCATTTTTCCCACCCAGAGGTTCTACGCCACCAGATTTCACTTACGCGCGGCGATCTCTCACGTAACAATCTGCTCGCTCAGCTTGCCCAGCAGTTTGGTGAAGCCACCGGTAAACGTGGCGCTCTCCGCAATGCCATTGGCAAAAAGCCGGACCCAACTGCCCTACAAAAAACTACTGAGCCTCACGACCGTGGCTCAATCCTGGTTGCGGCGGTATTTGATGCCTTCCTAACCGTCTACAAGACTCGTATTGCCGATCTCAATCGCATCGCCAGTGGAGGTTCCGGGGTTCTGCCGCGCGGCGCAATTCATCCCGACCTGGTAAATCGTCTGGCTCAGGAAGCCTCCCGAGTCTCGCAACGCATCCTGGGCATGTGTATCCGCGCCCTGGATTACTGCCCACCGGTGGACATCACTTTTGGCGAGTATCTACGCGCCATTATTACAGCAGATTATGATACGTCCCAGCTGGATGATGAGGGCTACCGGATAGCCATGATTGAAAGCTTCCGCCAGTATGGGATCTATCCTTCCAATGTTCGAAGCCTTTCGGAGGAAAGCTTGCTTTGGTTTACACCTGAAGACGATGGTGTACTGGAAAATTTCTTTAATAACGATCGCTTGATGATGATCCACGAGTATGAATCAAAGCAAAGAAACTCTCAAAATGAGGAAGGGCAGCGAGAAGCTATCTTTAATGCCGAGCTAGAATTTCGTGACCGCCTCCAAAACTGGATTTACGGAGTGCCAGAGACAACCGACCTACTGGTTGATAGACTTGAGCGTCAAGGAAATTCTCTTAAAGGGAACTATGAAAGTCGCTATCCTGATCCTAAGAATCGCTCAGAAGTCGTGGAGAAATCAATGAATATCAGGCTTTGGCCTGACGAGAAACTTCGAAGTATATGCGCCGACAATGAAGGAAACCCATTGATCGAAGTCAACTCTGTACGCCAGGCTTATCGAATTGACCGCAGGAGGCAGGCGCATGTCGACCTGGTTGTCGAGATCACCCAGGAACGGCGCGGTTATTACGACCCTCAAATTCAAGCCGATGTTGACTCCGGAAAAATTACTGGAGATGCCGTCCCTGATTCAGACTTCACCTTTCGTGGTGGTGCGACATTACTGATCGATTCACAGTGTGGAAAGATCCGTTATATTGTCAATAAGCATGTCGGCAGTAATCGCCGGCTTGCAATACAACGACGCTACCTTAGTGAGCCGGAAATATCTTCAGCGCTGACCTATTTCGGCAACCCCCAGAGAAATTTCTTCAAAGGACGTGGTGAACAGAGAGAACCATTTGCACTACTTCACGGTGGTTCTGCTCTGGTGGAGGATTGACAATGGATATGATCGATTCAATGACTGCTCCACAATCGGCTGCTCTAGCCCCCAAAAAGACGGTAAAACGACGCAAACTTAAGAGCGTTCGGGTGCGAATGTATCGCCATGGATTGGGCGATTGCTTCTTATTAACCTTCACCAACAACAAAGATGAAAAACACCATATCATGATCGATTGTGGTGTGCTCCCGATGTCATCCGGAGCTAATCGACGCTTGGATCTGGCGGTTCAAAATATCATTCAAGAAACCGGTGGGCATATCCACACCATAGTTGCCACTCATGAACACGCCGACCACATTTCAGGATTCCAATCCGCCCGCGAGTATCTGGGCATCCCTTCCGTCGAGCTTTTGGATGAGGATTGCAAGAAACCTGTTAATGTCAAGCTGGCTAAAGATGCTCAGAAACCAACCATCGATAAAGTTTGGCTGGCATGGACAGAAAATGCCGCCGATCCACAGAGAAAGCGTATCATCCAAAGGGTCGAAACCATATCCCTGGCAGTTCAGGCTGCAGCAATGAAGCTAGGAGCTGAGAAAAGCAAAGCTATTCAGGACATCTTGTTGTTTAATGGTGCTTATTTGGAGGCTTCGAATGAACCAGAGCAGGAACATGCTGTTCCCAAACCTGATGGCGTATTCGGTGCATCTTCCCAAACAGAGCAACCGAAGAAGCCCAAGTTTGAAATCGCCACATCGATGGCAAAAATTATGAACGGATTACGTTGCTACAACGTTGAATACCTGGAGCCAAAAGATGTCCGCAGTATTCAAGGCTTTCGGGTAAAGGTGCATGTTCTGGGACCATCACGAGATCTCGCCATGTTAAATCCTGAAGCGAGCATTGTAGAGAATGTCCCGCTGGCTAAAGACTTATTGCCAAAGCAATCAACCGCATTTATGGCAGCAGCCATACGTAACGCCGGCCTGAAGCCAGATGGTTATTTTTCGGCTGGATTATCGAGCGCCGAATTAGCACAGCTCGATGAGCTTAGTCTACCATTCGACCGGTCGCGGACCATTACTCTTGATAAGATTCGACAAAACAAGCAGCAACAGGTTTCAGAGAACACAAAAGAAGCACTACCCGAAGAATAC
>JAGDMX010000322.1 GCA_017860725.1 Chloroflexota bacterium
TTGAAGCGCTGGCTGGTGCCAAATCCTGAGATGAACGCCAGTATTCGCACCACAACGGCATTGACGATTATCAATGGTGGTGTGGAAGATAACACCATCCCCGCCGAGGCTAAGGCGATTGTCAATTTTCGCCTGCTGCCAGGCGATACCATCGCCGATGTATTATGGTATGTAAAGAAAGTAATCAAAGACGAGCGTGTGAAATTCAAGCCGGTGGAAGGCAAATTCAACGAAGCACTGCCAATGTCCCCGCGTAAAGCGCCGGCGTATAACGGTCTCGGGATGGTGATCCGCCAGGTGTTCGATAACCCGCCTGTCGCTCCGTTTGTCATGTTGGGCGGCACCGATTGCCAGCATTTTGTGCCGGTGTGCGATCATATCTACCGTTTTACCTCCTTAGTGATGGACGAGAGCTTCCGCGGCCTGGAACATGGCATCGAGCATCGACGAACGCATCCCCATCGAAGGGATGGCCAGAATGGTGAAGTTTTATGCCCAACTGATGCAAGTTTGGGGCAGCCGTGAGATGATAAAAAGTAAACAAAGGAGTAATTGATGAGAATAGTTGTTGCTTTAGGAGGCAATGCCTTGCTCAAGCGAGGCGAGCCAATGACCCATGATGTCCAACGCGCCAATATCCAGGTCGCGGCGAGGGCTTTAGCGCCGGTCGCCGGACAGCACCAAGTTGTGCTGGCACACGGTAACGGCCCGCAGGTTGGCCTGTTGGCGCTTCAGGCCTCCGCGTACAAAGATGTTGAGGCATATCCTTTGGATGTGCTCGGGGCGCAAACCGAGGGCATGATCGGCTATATGATCGAGCAGGAGCTCGGTAACCTGTTGCCTTTCGAAGTGCCGTTTGCCACCATCCTGACGATGGTTGAAGTAGACCCTGAAGACCCTGCTTTCCAGAACCCAACCAAGTTTGTTGGCCCGGTGTATGAGAAAGAAGAAGCAGACCGGCTGAAGAGCGAGAAAGGTTGGGTTTTCAAGCAAGATGGAGTCAAATGGCGCCGGGTGGTGCCCTCTCCGCTGCCAAAGCGGATTTTCGAAATCCGACCGGTGAAGTGGCTGCTGGAGCATAATACAATCGTGATTTGCGCTGGCGGCGGTGGGATTCCTACCATGTATGATCCCAGCCAAGAACACTGGCTGACCGGCATCGAGGCTGTGATCGACAAAGACCTAGCCAGCGAGCTGCTGGCGCGCGAGGTGGAAGCCGATTTATTTGTGATTGCCACTGACGTGGATGGCGTTTACCTGGATTGGGGTAAGCCGGAGCAGCGTAGGCTGGGTCGGGTAACCATACCAGAACTCAGAGCTCATCCATTCCCGGCCGGTTCGATGGGGCCCAAAGTCGAGGCGGCGATCCAATTCGTCGAGAAGACCGGTAAGCGCGCCGCGATCGGCTCGCTTAAGGATATTGAGAAGATCGTGGCCGGCGAAGCCGGGACAAATGTCTATCCAGTTTAATTTAGGATGTTTGTGCGATGCGATGCATCACACACACTCAACGTATCTACATAAATTGATCTTGGTTATATAGAAGGAGATAATGATATGAGCAACGAATTTGGCGTAAATTCAGAAGTTGGCAAGCTTCGCAAGGTGATCGTTCACCGCCCGGATCTCAGCCTGAAGCGTTTGACTCCTAGCAATCACGATGATTTGCTATTCGACGATGTCCTATGGGTCGAACGCGCTCAGTGGGAACACGACCAATTTGTCAAAGCGATGCGCGACCGGGGTATCCAGGTGTTCTATCATGTGGACCTGCTCGGCGAAGCGCTGACCGCATCCGATGAAGCCCGGCGAAATGTGATCCAGATGGTGGCGTCCGAGTACACGGTGGGCTGGTCATTGGTGGATGAAGTTCGCGAATTTCTCTCGAAGATGAAACCGGACGTGCTCGCCAAGCACCTGGTTGGCGGATTGACCCTCGGAGAGATGGTGGAAGCCGGATTTGACCTGGCGAAATTCAGACAGATCTCACTGGGAGCGGCGGCCGCGTTAGATGAACCGGGTTACTTCGTCATCCCGCCAGTGCCGAACTCTCTCTTCCAGCGCGACCCATCCTGCTGGATTTATAACGGTGTAACAGTCAACCCGATGTTCTGGCCTGCCCGCAGGCGGGAATCACTGAACATGCTGACTATCTACAACTACCATCCTATGTTCCAGGACGCCGATTTCGAATTCTGGTATCCTGATAAAACCTATGATGGCGGCTTCAGCATCGAAGATTTTGGCAAGGCATCCATGGAAGGCGGCGACGTTCAGCCCATCGGGAACGGCACGGTAGCGATTGGGATGAGTGAGCGCACGCAGGCACGCATGATCGAGATGGTCGCTAAAAAGCTGTTTGAAAAAGGCGGCGCCGAACGGGTGCTCGTTGCCGTGATGACCAAAGACCGCGCCCACATGCACCTGGATACGGTCTTCACCCTTTTAGACCGGGATATCGCTACCGCCTTCCCCAAGGTAGTCAACAACATTCGTGCTATCAGCCTGCGACCGGGTAAGAAGCCAGGAGATTTCCACGTCACTGAGGAGAAGAGTTTCCTGGACGCAGTAGCCGATGTTCTCAAGGTTAAAAAGCTAAACATCGTCGAGACCGGCGGCGACGAGTACCAGGCTCAGCGCGAGCAATGGGACGATGCCAACAACACAGTCGCGTTGGAGCCGGGCGTGGTCGTCTCATACGAGCGCAACACCTTCACTATTTCCAAGATGCGCCAGGCTGGCGTCGAGGTCGTCGCCATCGCTGGCTTCGAGCTGGGCAAAGGCCGCGGCGGCGGACACTGCATGACCTGCCCGATCCTCCGCGATGGCATATAATCGTTTTTCGTGACGATTTGGTCGGTAAATCCGACCAAATCGTCACAGAAGGATGATAAGGAGAAATAACCATGAAAAAAGTATGGCCGTGGATCATCGGAGTTGGCGTTGGTTTGGTTATCTTTAGCATGTTGGTCTTTGTCAGGTCAGATCGACATGCTTATTGGATCGCCAGGGGAGCGATTATACGACCTCAACAAGTCCAGGTGATTACCGTGGTACGCCGTCCAGGTCACCTAAAAGTGTATACTCAGCCCGTCCCGCTCGCACGGGATTTTTACCTATGGAAGAAATGAACTGTTGGAAGTAATGAACTGTGGAAAGTATGGAGAGCCGGTCTATCCCGGTCGATTTATTGCGCCAGTATACTGCCGGGCCGGTTAAGTTTTCTGGCAATGAAGGCGCGCTAAAGGTAATTTGAATATCGCGGGTTCCGGCTGGCTCTCATCGGATCGGACCATCTGGGAGTATGCGCGTGAAATATGGGACGCCGTACCGTGCTCGCCTGAATAATCTTTGCTATGCGAATTCGCAAAAGAATGAATTCATGATCCACAGACTGACTATATTGATCATGAGGAACTCGTAAAGATGTTCTTAGCCTTCTTTTGGGGTGGATTAGCAGCCGCCTCGCTGCTCATCGGATATGCCCTTGCCGCGCGTGGCCTCTCCAACCGCGCTATTGGGATGGTCATGGGATTCGGCGCTGGTGCGTTGATCAGCGCGATCGCCTATGAATTGATACCCGAGTCAGTACTGGGTAGAGGGGGCATGCCTTTGGCTTTTGGGCTCGGGGCGTTGACCTTTTTTGCCGGCGACTGGATCATCGATCACCGGGGAGGTTCAGACCGCACGGACATCACTGGCGCGCAAACTGGTGGATCGGGTGCAGCAATTTTTATTGGCACACTGCTCGATGCGGTGCCCGAATCCCTGATCCTGGGCATAAGCCTGGCTCTAGGTGGCGCGGTCAATATCGCCTTTCTGGCCGCAGTATTCGTTTCCAATTTGCCAGAAGGCGTGGCTGGGTCGGTCAATCTTAAAGCTGCCGGATATTCTCGTCGTAATATTTTCTGGATGTGGGTTGTTTTGGTGATCCTATCCGCGGGGTGTGCGGCATTTGGTTACGTCTTCATCGGCTGGTTGCCGGCAGCAAATGGTTACCATGCCCAGGCATTCGCCGCCGGTGCGATGTTGACCATGCTTGCCGATGCGATGATGCCCGAAGCCTTCGAACACGGCGGCTTGACGGTTGGCTTATTCACAGTCCTGGGTTTCCTGGTAGCGGCTATGCTGTCAATTGCATCGTGAAGTTGTGACCAATGCGAAGAATTATCAAATATGAGGAAGCTAAACTATAAACTTCGGTTTTTAGACGAATAAGATATAATTTATTAATCTTACCTGAGTAAGTTTTGTAAAGGAAGCGACTTCAGGTTATTTATATTCGAACAGCTCAATTCCAGATAGGAGGAACAGATGGCAAAGGATAAGAAGAAAAAGAAGAAGAACAAGGAACTGGAAACAGCACGTGTAAGTGCTGCCGCGGTTGCGGGGTCGGTCTCTGAAGAACCCAAGCCCAACCTGAGCCGCAAGGAGTTCGAGAAAGCATTAGAACCACTCCAGACCGAGCTGGTCAGGATGCAGGAGTGGGTCAAAGCCAGCGGGACTAAGATCTGCGTGCTGTTCGAAGGCCGTGATACAGCCGG
>JAGDMX010000002.1 GCA_017860725.1 Chloroflexota bacterium
TCCGGTCGCCAGACAATTAATGCACCATCTCCGGCAGGCCCGGCGACACGGTCGCCTTCTGGAGACCAGGCAACTCCAAAGATATCCTGCTTATATTCCAGAGACTCACCAATTTGTTGCCGATCGGCAATATTGTAAGCATAAAATCGCTTACCCACCGCGGCCGCTAACTGCTCGCCGGTTCCATCAAAAGCAATCTGGGCCACATTAAAGACGTGTGCGTCTAATTCTTCCGGCTCCGGATCCGGATTCTGTAAATCCCATAACAAAATGCGCCCGGCGGCTGCGCTGGCCAGGTATTTCCCGTCCGGGCTGAAATCTAAAGTGACTACTCGGTTAGATTCATGGGCATGTTTAGTCCAAATTTCTACATTATCAATATAATTCCACAGAGTAATTTTCCCATCCGACGATCCGAAGGCCAGGGACTTCCCATCCGGGCTGATGGCGACAGAGCGCAAATCCTTAGGCTGGGGAGGTATCTGATTTTTATATGGATATAGTTGTTGGGCAGAAGCACGCTGCAAGGGTAGCAGCAGCTGGTTTTTTGCTTCCCATGTATCCGTAATCAGATAGGATTCAATCGCCAGTAAGGAAGACAGGCTGGGGTTGTTCTCAAAATAGCCTGCCGACTGCGCCGCCAATTGCCGCGAGCTGGCTAAGGAAGCCTGCCTTGCGGCTTCATCAGCATTCTTTTTAGCCAGATCGGCATTATAGACCGCGGTCGCTTGCTGGGCTACCGCTTCGGTGCTGGCTGCATCGGCAATCGCCTGCTGGGTGACCGCGATTTCCCTGGCTACATCCGCTGTCGCCCGCTGGGCAATCGCTACGCCTGCATTAAATTCGGCAATCTCTTGCTGAGATACCGCCTGGGTGCTGGCAGCATTGGCCCGATTGGCGTTATCATCCGCCTTGGCTTTTTGCCCAAAAGCAAAGTAAGCAAAAACGATCGCCGCAATCGCAGCGATAACTGCCACGATTAAAAGAGCTCGTAAACGCCTGGCGGAGCGGGCTTGCTCCTCAAGCTTGATGGCCTGATTCTGAAGCTCACGGGCTTCTATCTCCCGTGTTCGCGCCACACGACAAGCTTCCAGGTACTCCAGTTCGCTTGGAACAAGATCAGCCTGATTCCCTTCTGCCCAAACTTCGGCTTCTTCCAAAGCCTGCTCCCGTAATAGCAGGTGGTCGGGTTGTCCCTCCTTTACCCAACGGGCAGCCTGGCGCTGCAGCACACTGAGATTAGTCGCATACCATTCCTCATTGTTGAGGCGAATGGGTCCGATCAGGCGGTCATGAACCAGCTCATACCAGGTCACCCCGCGGCGTTTCTCGGCGCGGATCAAGTAGGCGTTTTCTAACGCCACGACTGCCCTGTTATCCAGGCCATCGCTCTGCCCTACGCCTTTGAGGACCTGGCTGCGGATGCCATGCTCGGTAATTAATTTATCCTGGAACCAGTCGCGGATCAGGCGCTCGCGCACCTCCGTCGATTGAGCAATCAAGTGCACCCTTTCGGCGTAGTACTCTGCCAGGGATTGGTTAACATCCCCCAGGCAGGCCAGGTCTGGCTCGCCAATCACCACCGTTTCTTCAGGCAGCAGCTGCCAGAGGCGGTAGCACACCACTTGCAGTTGCACTGGCTCCACATACAGACCGAGCTGTTCGATCATGGTCCCATCTGGCTGCTGCACCTGGACACGGCGCAAATCGTCCGCAAGCTTTATGGCAGCCTCATCGGTAAATTCCACACCGGCCAGATTGGCAGGCTGTTGCATTGCCTGTCGCGCCGCCTCTTCGCTGAGCAAATCCAGTCGAAAGCGATTATTCAGCCGGGTGGGAATCGGTCTTACGTAAGGATCGACGCTGCCGATATAGTCTTCCCGCATGACGAACAATGCCCAGCGATCCCTATCACGCAGCGCGGCGCCAACCTGGGCAAAAAACTCGGTTTTACCGTCTTTATCGGTCGGATTTAAAGTCAGGACTTCCTCAAATTGGTCAAAGATCAAAACCTGGGCAGTCGTTCCCGCCTCTTCCTGATCAGTATCTTTTGCGCTGGTGCGCCTGGTCAGGTAATCGAGGATAGTCAAATTGGCCAGCTCACCAATCGGTATCTGCTGTTCCGCGGGTAGATCTTCCTCCAGCGAGAGTAAAGTGCTGAGCACGTAACGATTCGCATGGGATGCTGCACCTGTACCCTGGTCTGCTGCTTGCTGCGTTTCACCGCTGCCATCGACATTCTGTTCGATACTCACCCGGATCGTCGGCAGAACCTGGAATCCATTCTTGACAAGCTCGGGTATCAACCCGGCGCTGAGCAAAGAGGTCTTCCCGGCACCGGATGGAGAGTACAGCAGCACAATTCTTTCAGCGATAAAGTGGTCAAGCAGCTCGCGAATTTCGCGGTCTCGCCCATAGAGTTTCTCACCAGCCTGAAATGGGCGTGGACCAACATACGGATTTGGACGGGCATTTGGCATATCCATAAAATTTCCCCTTAAACTTTTTCAACAGTAAGGCGTGGAAGAAGCTGCACGAGAAAGTCCTCGGCGCTCCCCCAGTATAGATTGATATTTGAGCCCTGGAAATAAGACTCGAGATAGGCGCGCGCCCGCTCGGGTTCTAAGATACGGTCTTCATCGGGCTCAATCTGGGCTGCGATGTGAGGGTGTTTCTTGCGCCGCTCACCACCCTGCTGGGAGAGAATGCTCCGATACAAGACACGAAACTGCCAATCATCCAACTGGAAACCCAGGAAAAGCAGCGCTGAATCGGTCATCGCTCTGCGCACCGCGCTCGGAATCAGGTCACGGTTGCGGGTAACCCCAATCAAAAAATCGAAGTAATTGTCTTCCGTCATGACAATTGACTCCGGTAAATTCATCCTCCCAAATAAATGATACACCAGCGGACGTTGTTCCGTCGGCTGGTAGTCGGGTTCACGATCATAGATCGATTCCATGGATTCGATCTCATCATTCCATGGGCACATAACAACCTGAGGGTCTTTGCCCTCATCCTTGAGTGCAGCAGCTAGCAGGTTATGTATATTGGTCGTGATGAAAACCGGCAACGGCATCTTAGCCAGGATGCTGTAAGGATCATTCGGGTTACGTTTGCGAAATTCACCGCCGATATGATCAATCATATTATCCAAAGTCGCTTTCTCAGGCAATTCATCCTCATACAACTCGCTGGCGTGGCGAGTGCGAATGGCGAGTTTGAGGTAGTTGGAGAGCTCATTATAAGGAGCTTCCTCGTATTGATTGATGGTCAAGAACTGAGCGACCTGCGGTAAGGATTCGCGCTCGTGGGGTTCCATCGGATAGCGATAGATTTCCGCCCACTTTTGGGCAATTTCTCTTTGGGAGCCCAATAAATTATCGGAAAGGTTAGGACCTAATATCGGAGTACATTGGCCATTTTGAATCTTATAAATTAATGACGGCCACTTCTCAAATTCACGGCGGTCCTCACCAAAGCCAGGGGTGTACCACAAGCGACCACCGCGCAAGCGCATGAACAGAACCGGCAGCCAGCTGTCTGCACGATCACGCACCGCCCCACGGGCGGCGGCGATTGCCCGGTCTATCTGGCCATCTTTCAACAATTCTTGAAAAAACACGGGCATGAATTGAGCGACCGTATTCATGCTGACGTCCCCTTGCATGGCGATCACCGCCGGCACTCCAGCCTGGGCCAGTTGTGGACCTAGAGCTGCCATAGCCCCTTGTGTATCGCTGGTTCTGCCGCTTCCAGAGCTCTGGCAGGAGGCCAGCACGACCAGCCTGGGTCTCAGGTTCGTCGGCAGGTCACGAATGCGCTCAACCAGTCCATTGCCGGGAGTAATTTCAGCCGTACCATCCGGCTTCTCCAACCAGAGATAAGGACCGGAAGGTTCCCTGCTCAACACCGCCCCATGTGCAACCAGGTACAGGATATCCACCCCTCTGCGCAGCTGGTCGATTAAATTGTTGAGGCTAGCCTGACCCGGCTTCTTGGGATCGCTGGCAAGCTCCGTGATCGGCAGGCTGCCCAGGCTCTTGCGGGCGCGCTCGATCTCGCCAGGCACATCCACCGGGGCTAAAGTCTGGTCACCCACCTGGTACTCGCCATCCGCTAAGTCCTGGGGATTGGCAACGAACACCACGGCGCGTAAATCCCCCTTGGAGCGCAAATTTACACGATCCCAATTGGTGCTGCTCAAAAATCGCGAGAACAAGATTTTCTCGTTCGTCAACAGCCAGGAGCCATCTCCAGGATCTGTAAGCGTCTCCCAGCGCAAATTTTGTAACCCCGGCAAGGCAGGATCGATGAAAAGCCGCATCCGCAAGATGCGACCCGTGGCCTGGGTTGTCGCTTTTACCTGATCGAAAAAGGCACGGATTTCCGGATCCGAAATCAGACCAGCCGTAAGCAACTGCCCATAAGCCTTGGGGTCCAGGCTTTTTGCGCGCAATGCGACCAGGTCAAAGCGCGCGACGCCTCGCACCGGTGCGCGACCGGCCGAATCATCCGGGTCACTGTAGCGAAACTCAATGATATAGCTTTCCACATCGCGAGGATATAGATTTATTTCTAATTCTGCAAAATCTGTCATCACGTCCGTCCGGTATTAAAAAAGAATGGAAAAAAAGTGCATCTACCATCCCCCGATATAACAGGAAGCCGCCCGATAGGACGGCTCCCTGCAGCGCTGCGGCTCCCTATACGATTACGAGGAGGGCTGCCGCAGCGCTTGGTTGGGTACTACTATCACACATGTGCAACACCTCCTCTTTTATGGGATGGCAATTTTATTTGGCTCTAAGTGGGGTTGTGTATCCAAATTGGGCCGATGAAAGTATCTCATAATCAAGTGTAGCTGTCAATGGTTACTTTATTGGTCTATTATCTCTCGCACACCAGGCCAATTCTCCATCGGCTCGATGGTATTAACCAGATGGACACCCTTTTGGGAAAAACGATGGAAGGCGGCTGCGGCTTCTGGTCCGTAATCTACAACACCAGGGACAACGATCGGAGAGGTAGTATCTTCCAGCAGATAGACCTTGTGTGCCAGAGCAGGGTCGCTGGATTGGATATCCATCAACAAATCATCGACAGTCCAGGATAAGCAATGGCTTTTAGCCTGGCCGGTCATGATCACGATATCGTAGTCTTGAACCATCTGTATAAATTTGGCGTTTCTGGTCGCCAGTGGTTCACCATCCGGTCCATCCATCACCTCCGGACCAATCACGGAATAGTGTTCGGTAAGGGGATGTTGACCTTTGGTGACGAAATCCGGCTGGCTATCACGCGCAATTGTGTGGAAAAAGACTGCTTCTTCGAAGGCCGGCACAAACGCATGGCCAATACCACCGAGCATTACATGGTAAGGCCAAATTGTCAGATCGTATTTCCCACTCACTTTCAAAGACCTGGTATAGTGCAACAGATGCTGTTGAACATAAGCCGGATCCATGTGTAAGCTTTCGGCAACCAGAGGGTTGAATTTCCAGCGACCCGTAATGATATCCTCGTAAGTAATCAGGGAATACGGCTGCGGATGCTGGTCCTGATCATTGACAAAAAAGATGCCATGAAAAATTTGCAAAGCCTGGTGCGTATCCAAAGTTGCTGAGATATGCGTAATCCGCCCGATATTCCGGTACAGGAAAGAACACAATCGATGATTATCTGCCACAGCATCCAGGCCGGAGTAGCCGCCGACGAATAGCTCTCCCCCAGGAATGCAAAATGCAATTTGGACGTCAATCGCTACGAACGCGATTTTGACCTGATCTCTGGCAGCCGGTTGGATGTGGTACTGCTTTGCCCACTCCACCGCTTGCACAGCTCGTTCTTCATACGGCACTCGCCAGATATGCCCGACCTTATCGGGGTCATAGAATGGTGGCAGTGGCAATTCCGATAAAATCATAGGTTCCTCCACCAGGGTAATAAGATAATCATATCAGGATTTCTAGCGGAGCACGATAGCCGAGGCAGTTAATTTTATATCGGATGGATGTTTGAACACAGTGCTACGAAATCGCCTTGGGAGATGGCCGAGCCGGAAATGCAGCCAATTTTAGACCGATGAGCACCAGGACAAAATATGCAATATACGCCAGCACTTCAGTGAGGGACGGATTTCCATTGTAGCCGAATAAGGTTTTCAACAACATCCCCACACCAGAGCTCTCATCCAGGATCGGGTTAATATCCCAGACATGTTCCACAATTGGAGGAATCCAGCCGGCTTCATTCAGCTCATGCACTCCGTGTGCCACCAGACCGGCTGCAAAGAATAACAGCAGGATGCTGGTCACAGCAAAGAAGCTTCGGACGTTCAGTCGTAAAGTTGAGGCATACAACCCCCAACCCAAAATAGCAGCCCCGGCGAGGCCCAGCAGTGCCCCAACGATGGTTTGCAGACCGTCAGTCGTCATCGCGCTGGCGGTTAAAAAGAGCGCCAGCTCGATGCCCTCGCGCACCACGGCAAAGAATGCCACAAAAAATAAAGCACGACCGCCCGACTGCAGTGTTGCCTGGCGAACACCTGCCTCCAGTTGCATCGTAATCATTCTCGATTGGCGCTGCATCCAAAAAATCATCCAGGTCAGCACGCCGGCTGCCAGTAACATCATCAATCCTTCGAAGATCTGTTCCGCCTGCCCTTGCAATGAAGCGCCCAGAGCGTATAAGATCAGAGCGATGACCAAACTTAGAGCAGTGGCGCTACCGGCTCCCAACCAGACATACTGTTTTAGCTCTGGGCGCTGAACTCTGCGCAGCGATCCCAGGATAATGCCGATCAGTAATGCAATTTCCAATCCTTCTCGCAGCGATAACAGGAATGCAGGCAGCAAGGATGACCTCCAGGCAAATGATCTCACTTCACCCGCCAGGGACACACCCAGCGCGGGTCCGCAGAGCACAGATAATCCAGTCGATCATCGGATAGATCCGTGACCAGTCAAGTTATTCTACTTACTAGGGATTATTTGTCAAGTATTTTGCTGTATACGATTGGTGATAACCAGCAGCGACTATCTGGGTGGGCGTTTACTTTTAGCGCCCGGTCGACGCGTCGCAGAGCCATGGTAGGGAGGAGCGGTGATCGAATAAATCTTGCATAAACGGGTGTCCTCCATACGGCTTAACAATCTGTTGTCCATCTCTTCCTTAAACGTGGAAGTGGTGATGACCGTTGGTAGGGCAGCGTTATAACGATAATTGAACAACTGGTATAACTTTTCGCGCGCCCAGGGCGTGGTGGTCTGGGTTCCCAGGTCATCCAGGATCAACAAAGGAGCCGTTCGAATTTCCTCGAACCGCCGGTCCAGGCTAATCGTGCTGTTCGGGCTGAAAGTCGCCCGCAAGTGATCCAATAGATCCGGCACAACCACAAACAGCGACGGGTATCCTTGCTCATTCCGATAGTTCGCCACCGCTGCTGCCAGGTGGGTTTTCCCGCTGGCATACGAACCGGTGAAAACAATCCAACCGCGCGGTTTATCTGCATATTTTTGCGCTTCCTTAAACGCCCGCTCGACACTTTTTAGCTCATCCGCTGTTAAATCTTCACCCTGGCGCAGATCAAAGCTGGCAAAGGTTTTATCATGTAATATATCCAGGGAGGAAAGCTCATGGTGACCGAAATCCTTGACCGGCCGGCGATAATCCGGGGCAAGGATTTCCACGCGAGTTACCAGTTCGGGGTCCGCCAGCCGCGATTGGATGCGGCCTTCCATATCTTTCACAGATAAGTTTGTGGTGACGACGAGCGGAAGGTGGTTGATGTAGCGATAGTTTAAGATCTGGAAGATTTTCTCTTGCGCCCAGGGGGTGGCATTTTGAGTTCCGAAGTCGTCCATCACCAGCAGGGGCGCCTGGCGAATCTGCTCAAACCTACCCTCGAAGGTAGCCTCGGGGTCCTGGTAGGCAAAGCGCAAGGTGTCGAGCAGATCGGGAACCGTGATGAACAGGGTTGGAATTCCCATGTCGACTGCGAAATTTGCAATCGCAGCAGCTAGATGGGTTTTCCCGCAGCCGTAACCGCCCTGCAGCAATAGCCAGCCCTTCAAGTTCTGAGCAAAGTGACGCGCCTGGTTGAAAGCCACTTCAAGGGACTCGGCCTGTTGCTGCCAGAGCCCGACCAGGCCGCGCGGCTGAAAATTTTCGAAGGTGAGGTGACTCAGCTGATCCAGGTTGCTGAGGGCAAATAAGCGCTGCCGCACCTGCTGGCTGACCTGACTCTGGCGGCAAACACAGATCTGCACTTTACCGAATTCCGGATGCCCTAAAGGTAAATCCTGGCGCACAAAGCCAATCCCCTGGCAAATCGGGCAGTTTGGATCGCCGGGTAAATCCGAGGTATTGATCCGTTCCGGGACCGGGCTGGCTGCAGCCTTCTTAGTCCTGGCTTTCTTCGTCGCTTCCTTGTTCGTCGGAGGATTCCCACTCGGTGTACCTGCGGCGAATTTCCTCAGAGTCGCCTCGATCTTTTCGTTCATCGCGTCCCTCCCGCTGCCAGCGGCGCAAGATAGCCTGAATATAATTCCAGTTGCGCTTGTTGTTTTTGACGGCTATACGAACAGCATCTTCTAACCAGATCGCCGGGTATTCGTTCTCGGCCTCCCGCAACGCCTCCGCCAGCATCGGCGTCAGCGGGCCAATGTTTTCCTCATAAAGCCGGAAAATATTGGCCGGTGCCGGGGCCAATTCCACCGGGATGCGATCATCTTCAACCGGTCTCCAATCGCCACGCAGGAGTGCTTCCAGGGCTGCTCGACCTTTCGGTGAATTTAGAAAGTAAAGTGGAGACTGACTGGTTCTTGCTGGTGTGTCACTCTGCAGTAAAGTGCCTCGATTGACTGCTTGTTCCAAGGCATGCGACAATGCGGCTTCGGCTTCGGCTGGCGTGTCCCCCAGCCCCTGCATAAAAAGCTCATCCCGTGATATTTCTTCATAACGCAGGTAGCGAAAAGCCTGTTCCATGCGGTCTAAACGCCAGAAGATATACAAGGTCAGCTTTAGCTCTGCCAATTCCTCAATCTCAGGCAACAGCTCGCTGAAAAACTGAGCGGGTATGGGCGTTAGATGAAATTTACCTTCCGGGAAGCCAGGAAATTTTTTGGCCAATTTTTACACCTGCGCCAGATCAATAAAGCGAGTGGCTGCATTTTCAAATTTCGCCACCGAGCTGCGAAAGACCAGCTCCACCACTCCAACCGGACCATTGCGGTGCTTGGCGATTTTAATTTGGGCGATGTTTTTTTTCAGGCTGTCTTTTTCGTAAAGCTCGGGCCGGTGGATAAACATGACCACATCCGCATCCTGTTCTAACGAGCCAGATTCCCGCAGGTCGGATAACTGCGGTTCCTTATCCGCCCGCTGCTCGACTGCCCGCGAGAGCTGAGCCGCCGCTAAAACCGGGACGCTGATCTCGCGCGCCAGGACTTTTAAGTTGCGAGAGATATAAGATACTTCCTGTACACGGTTTTCCACTCGCGTTCCGCTGGACATCAACTGCAGGTAATCCACCAGGATCAGGTCGAGCTGGAACTCCATGTGCAGCCGGCGGCACTTGGTGCGCAGCTGCAACGGTGTCAGAGCCGGGGTATCGTCCAGGAAAATTACGGTATCGGAGAGCACTTCAATGGCGTGGGAAAAGAGCGGCCATTCGTGCTCCTCCAGCTTACCGGTGCGCAGCCGCTGCGAGTCGATCCCCGTTTCCTGCGAGATCAAACGCTGTATCAGCTGCTCGTTGGACATCTCCAGAGAAAAAACCGCCACATGTTTTTTGTGAAGCTGAGCAGCATTCTTGGCAGCCGAGAGCATAAATGCGGTCTTGCCCATCCCCGGCCGGCCGGCAACGATCAGAAAATCGGAGGGCTGCAACCCGCCGAGTAAGTGATCCAAATCAATGAATCCGGTCGGGACGCCATAGGTTTCCATATCACGACCGGCAAGCTGGTCAATCCGATCGTAGTAATCGCTCAATACCTGCTGGATGGACTGCAAATCGCGGGTCGTGCGCCGCTCGCTAACCCCAAATACCGCCTTCTCAGCCTCATCCATAACCGTTTCAATGCCGGCATCTTCCTGGTATGCCAGCCGGGCAATATCGTTGGCAGCCGAGAGCATCCGGCGCCGGATGGCCGTCTCTTCTACAATCCGGCCATACGCCTCAGCGTGGAGCGAGGTGGGCACATTACTGATCAATGCTGTCAGGTAAGCCGGCCCCCCCACTTCTGCCAGGTGTCCTTGCCGATCCAGCTCCTGAGATACGGTTAGCAAATCAATCGGGCTGCGGCGCTCATGCAGGCGGTTGAAGGCATCCCAAATCCAGCGGTGCCGATGGATGTAAAAATCATCCGCCAGTAAAAATTGAGCTACTTGATAGTAAGCCTCCGGATTGATCAGCACAGATCCAAGCACGGCTTCTTCGGCTTCAAGATGGTGGGGGACTACCAGCGGCCCCGGTGTTACATTTTCATCAGGTGTGAGATCACTCATTATTATTCGTTAATTGCCTATCCAAAAAACTGCGATCCATCTCTCCGGAAACATCCAGATTAATCGATCTTCTACGGACGAAAAACCGGGGACACCGGCGGATGGCCAGGCGTACCCCGGTGTGCATCCATAAACATCGTAATCACTCACTGTCGTCGTCGTCCTCTTCATCCTCTTTGCCCATATTATCCAGGTCTAGCTTCTCGAGAAAATCCTGAAACACCGACAGCCGCTCCTCACCGCCTTCTGCCTCAGCCTCCTTAGCCGAGCTCTCTTTTGAAGCGCTTTCATCCTGGAGATCTTCTTCTGGGATAATGCCTGCCGAATCCATCACAGAGCGGGCAACGAAGACGGGTACGTGGGTCCGGACAGCGATGGCCAGCGCATCCGATGGGCGCGAGTCAATCTGCAAAGTGCGTCCATTGACTTCGGCGACAATATTTCCATAAAAAGTATCGTCTCGCAAAGCAACTACTTCGACCCGCACAACCCGGGCATTAAGCTGCTGGATGACATTCTTGATCAGGTCATGGGTCAACGGCCGGGCAACCTCTACTTCTTGTAACGCGATGGTGATTGCTTCCGCCTCGTACACACCGATCCAAATCGGCAGATAGCGTTCCGCATCACGCTCCCTTAAAATGACGATCCTTTGTTGTGACATCAAACTGACGCGGATACTATCGATTACTACTTCGATCATATCGGACATATCGGCCTCCGGTGGCTAAATCGTCTTTATTTTAACATGGGCAAGACAGAGATGCAACCGTTAAACCAAAGGCGCAAATCCCATGAAATGTTAAAGAAATTGTATTGCTCATTTTCTTTATAACGATTATAATGCCATCCTATCCGTGTTAGTTTTGATACACGCCCTTGCAGTCGAGGGAGTGGTATTACAGGTGATGTCTTTATGAAGGGTAAAATTCTCTGGATCCAAGGGAAAAAATTGGATAGTCCTGATTTTATCGCTGCCCTGCGCAAGCGTGGCTACCAGGTGGAGGCGGTTTCTTCGGGCAATGCGGCTTTGCTTCGGATGCCGGAGTGGGACCCCAACCTGGTGGTTGTGCATGCAGCTTCCCTACGTACCAGCGGCAAGCGTATTTGCCAATCGATTCAGAAGCAAGCACCGAAAATGGCCATCCTGGTTATCTCTGAATCAGCGCACAGCAACCCGAACGATCCATGCGCCAATGAAGTCCTGGTATTACCCTTCACTGCCAGGAAATTAATCGGTCGCCTGGACTCGTATATGCCATGGGGTGACGATCAAGTCCTACTGGCAGGACCGATCCAACTTGACCTGGACAACCGGCGCGTTCGCTGCCAGGAGCGCCAGGCGCGGCTTACCCCAGCCTTGACAGCATTGCTCAAGTTGTTGATGGAGCACCCGGGGGAACTACTGGAACGTGAACAATTATTCCGCCAGGTTTGGCATACAGAATACACCGGCGACACCCGTACGCTGGATGTCCATATTAGCTGGCTGCGCTACGCCCTCGAAGAAGACCCGCGCCATCCGGTATTGATAAAAACTGTGCGGGGAGTCGGATACCGGCTGGATGTTGAATAACCACAGCGATTGACGATACCCGATTTAGGAAAAAAAGACCGCTTAACTGGCGGTCTTTTCTGTCTGGTAAAGGCGACCATCGATCCCCACCAGACGAACACACAGGCGCTTCCCGGTAATATTCTCCGGAAGCTCGATCGATCGTGGAACTTGCGCCTGGCGGCGGGGATTGATCGCCTGCGCGACGCTGCGAAATACCTGCCCATCCCATGCCGGGTCTACTTCCCAATAATCCAGCTCCGGAAGATCAGGGGCAGAATTCAGGGTAATCGTATTGTGGTCCTGGACGAGCTGATGAGGCCAGGCATTCATCTGCCACGGATGACCGACCACATATTCCTGAGAAAAAGGGCTTGAATTGCTTTCAACCAGCCGGCTGTGTGTGGTATGCACGGCGCGCCAGGTGACATCGCTGGCAATAAATCGCCGTCCCAGGCGGGAGGCCACTAAGGGAAGAGTACCCGAGCCGCAAAAAAAATCCGCCACCAGGTCACCCGGATTGGAAGAGGCCAGGATCACCCGCTCGAGCAGCGATTGGGGCTTTTGAGTGGGATAACCGGTCCGTTCGCGGTGCAGGCGGGCAACCACCGGGAAATACCACCAATCTTCCGGTACCTTACCGCGTTCCAGATCGGGAACCTTGCCAAAGCCAGCTTTATTGGATGAGGCAAATGTCTTTACCGTATTGGGATCATACGGCTGGCGTACGGCTTCCACGTTAAATGTATAATCTGCACCTTTTGTGAATACCAGGATGGTATCGTGTTTCCGATTAAAAGCCCGGCGGATCGGCGATGGGCCATGGTAAACCCAAATAATTTCGTTGAGGAATCTTCCCGGTCCAAAAATCTCATCGAGCAGCACCCGCGCATAGGCATCTGCATGCCAATCGAGGTGCAGGTATAGCGTCCCGGTTGGAGATAATAGCCGATGCATCAGCTCCAGGCGGGGATAGAGCATATCGAGGTAGGAGTCGATGTTCGGCCAGGTATCCGGGTAACCTTCTGCCAGCTGCCAATCCTGAGGCTTGCGCGAATCCTCGCCGCGCCCAACTCTCGCCGGAAAATGGCGATTGGTAAAAAAAGGTGGATCGGCATAGATCAGATCGATCTGCCCGGCGTATTCAGCCAGGAGCGCCGACATAACCGCCAGGTTATCCCCTAATATCAGCCGGTTCTCCACGGCTGCATGCGGGTAACCTGACCCGCGGGGATACACCAGACTATCGGTTGCCAGCCTGGCAGGCATCGGAGAGGCGGGCCGTTTATTCGGCCAGGTGAGTTCGGGCATGAATCCGGATTGAAAGCCGCCAGAGCAGGCAGACTGCTACCTCCTGCTCTGGCATTTCTCTTAGATGCTATTTCGTGCCAAATTTAGCGCGCAGAATTTCATCCAACGTAGGCTGCCCGATCTCCTGGAGCTCATAGCGCACTCGCTGGTGAGGTTTGTCGATGCGAAGCACCCGGCCCAGGTCGATGGGCGTCCCGATCAAGACCAGATCGGCATCCACATTGCGGATGGTCTCTTCCAGCTCGGCTATTTGCTCATCGCCGTAACCCATCGCCGGCAGTACCTTCCCGGTGGTTGGATACTTGGCGTAAGTAGCCTTAATCGACCCCACCGCGTAAGGTCGAGGGTCGATAATTTCCGCTGCGCCAAAGCGACGAGCCGCCACGTAGGCAGCTCCATAAGCCATCTCACCGTGGGTCAGGGTTGGGCCATCTTCGATCACCAGCACACGCCGGTTGCGGATGGCGGCCGGGTCATCCACAAAAAGCGGCGAAGCCGCTTCGATCATGACCGCATCTGGATTCAGCGCCCACAAATTTTCCCGAACCGTGATCACGTTTTCGGGATTGGCGGTATCGACCTTATTGATAATAAACACATCGGCGGTACGGGCGGTTGTCTCACCCGGGTGATAGGTGCGCTCGTGCCCTGGCCTGTGCGGGTCGGCAACCACAATATTTAAATCCGAGACGTAAAACGGAAAATCGTTGTTGCCCCCATCCCACAAAATGATATCGACTTCCTGCTCCGCCTGGCGCAGGATGCGCTCGTAGTCAACTCCGGCATAAACGATCGAGCCATTCGCAAGGTGCGGCTCGTATTCCTCGCGCTCTTCAATGGTACACTCGTATTTATCCAGATCCTCGAAACTGGCATAACGCTGCACAGTCTGCTTGACCAGGTCCCCATACGGCATCGGGTGCCGGATCGCCGCAACCCGAAAGCCCATACTGCGCAGAATCTTTGCGACCCGGCGGGAAGTCTGGCTTTTACCGGACCCGGTGCGCACCGCGCACACGGATACTACCGGCTTAGTCGATTTGATCTGGGTGGCAGACAGACCCAACAGGCGGAAATCCGCCCCAGCTGCCAGTACCAGCGAGGCTTTGTGCATCACATATTCATGCGAAACGTCACTATACGAAAAAACAACCTGGTCAACTTGCTTTTCATGGATCAGCTTGACCAGGTCTGTTTCAGCATAAATGGGAATTCCAGCCGGATAACGCGAGCCGGCTAATTGGGATGGATACAGACGGCCTTCGATGTCGGGAATTTGGGTAGCAGTGAATGCCACGATCTCATACTCGGGATTGTCTCGGAAGGCAACATTGAAGTTATGAAAGTCGCGGCCGGCAGCGCCCATGATAATTGTACGGATTGGGGTCATACGTTATAGTTCTCCTGATTTGAATTTTGTCGAAGGAGTTGCTTATCGCAACAACTACTCCTCCGGGATTTACATATATTCCGGGGCATGAATACCCAACACCTTCAGTGAGTTGGCTAATGCGTAGCGCGTAGCAGCTACCAGCCGGGTGCGGAAGGTGCGCACCTCAGGCTCGGCTTTAAGCACAGGGCAGGCATTATAAAAATCGGTAAATGCGCGTGCCAGCTCGTAAGCAAGGTTTGTCAGGTGCAGTGGTTTGAACTCTGCGGCTGCACGCTGGATTTCTCCAGGCAAACGGCTGATCAAGTCAACCAGTTGGATTTCGGTGGGATGCAATGAGAACCCTTCGGGAGATAGATTTTCGCTTAATTCCAACTGCTCACCTTCAGCCTCCAGCCGGCGAAGGATAGAGCAAGCCCGGACATGCGCATACTGCACGTAAGGAGCCGCCTGACCGTTGAAGTCCAGTGCGCTCTCCCAATCAAACGTAACGGTTTTGGTGTTATCGCGTGCCAGCATGGTATACCGCAGAGCGCCCAGAGCCACCGCATGCGATACCTCTTCTTTTTGGGCATTGGTCAGCTCCGGATTTTTCTCCTCTACAATCTGCATTGCCCTGCGCGTGGCTTCGCGGATCAGATCTTCAAGCAAAACCACCGTACCATCCCGTGAGGAGATCACTACGTTGCCTGGAAGGTTTACAATTTCATACGCCAGGTGATAGCAATCCTTGGCCCAAGGATAGCCCATAATTTCCAACGTTTTGAAGATCTGCTGCATGTAAAATGCTTGCCGGACATCGATGACATAGATCGAGCGATCCAGGGCATAATCCTGGTTTTTCAAAATAGCAAGGTATAAATCCTTAGTGGCATATAGCGATGTGCCATCTGATCGCAGAACCACCAGCACGCGATATTTTTCTTTCTCCAGGCCGAGGAGATCATCCAAACGCACAATTACCGGTCCCTCGGGGCGCTCATCCACTGCGATCCCGCGGCCAATCAGATCATCCACCAATGTCTTGCCATGGTCTTCGACTTCGCTCTCGAAGTAGACGCGATCAAAGCGCACCCCTAGTTGCCGGTACATCTGCTCAAAGCCATCCAGGGACCACTGGCGACTTTTCACCCACAGCTCAACGACTTCCGGGTCCCGGCGGTCCCAGCGGGCGAACAGATTGCGAACCTCCGACTCCAAGTCGGGATTCTGGCTCAACCGGCGATCCGCTTCAGCATACAAATCTCCCATCCAGCGGGTAATGTCATCTGGGGGTGGCGTCTCGCCAGCATGAAAGTTCATGTAGTTCCACAACCACTTAATCACATGCAAGCCAATATCGCCGGGATAGGTGGACCGGATTACTTCATAACCAGCACATTCCAGGATATTGCAGATTGCCGAGCCAAGAATCATATTGCGTAGATGACCTACATGGAATGCCTTGTGGGTATTGGGCTGAGAATATTCCACCATCACTCGCTGGTGTTTCGAGGCACCACAGCCATAGCTGGAGCCTCCCTCCAGAACGGTGCTGATTACCTGGTGAGCATACACCAGCGGAGAAAAGTAGAGGTTCAGGTAGCCGCGGATCGCCTCAATGCGCCCAAAACCGGGTAAAGCAGTCAGGGTTTTGGCAGCACCCTCCGCGATTTCCTGAGCACGCTGCGGGACTGGAGTGCGCTTACCAGAGAGATCGGGAGTCTGGCGCGCTTCCTGAGCTGCCAGTTGAAAAAAGGAAGTTGAAATTCCCCATTCGCCGTTGAACGGAATCGGATTCCATTGGATGCCATCCAGATCAGGCAAACCTTCCCCTGCGAGGTACGCCCGAATCCTTGTTTCTGCTGCTTGCTGCTCGCGCTCGAACATCACAACCCCAATCTGTGGAAAATTCTATACTGCCGAGGATTATAACAAAGGTACGAAAAAGCGGGAGCATGGATAGCTCCCGCTGGCGCAAGTTACGGTCGAAAATATAAATAATTAAAACGGTTATTACGCAGCGGCTTGCTGATCCAGCTTAGCCAGATGCTTCATTAAGCGGCTCTTGCGCCGGGCAGCATTGTTCTTGTGAATGATGCCTTTTTCAGCCGCCTTGTCCAGGGCACTGATGGCCTGCTGTACGGCTGCACGGGCTTCCTCTACCCCACCGTCACTGATCGCCAGACGGGCTTTTTTGACGTAAGTGCGGGCACCGCCAGCGAAATGACGATTCCGAATGCGGCGCTTCTCATTTTGCCGGTTGCGCTTGATTTGAGACTTGATATTTGCCAAAATATTCCTCCAAAACTGCTTTCAATCCATAGTCGCGAAACGAGATTTTACACGAGAGTCAAGATTTTGTCCAGCAATTTCCCGAGAATTTTCAAGAAACTCACTCATCTTACCTTCGGACAACAGATAGGACAATCACACGATACGCATGTCATTGCGAGCGCAAGCGTTCTTCTTACGGCGTGGCAATCTCCAACTTGATGAGATTGCTTCGCAAAAACCGCTCGCAATGACCACCTTCTCAGATATTGTCCGAATTATTGTCTCAACCTGAGAATCACGTATTGACCGTAAATAGTGGCCAAGATATAATAAATGCGAACAACTTTATCAAGCCCACCGGCTAGCCTGGTGCTGGCTTGAGCAACCTTCGGGGCAGGGTGAGAGGGCAACCTCAATTCCCGATCGGTGGTAAAGCCCACGAGCGCAGTATCTGCGCATGATCCGGTGAAACTCCGGGGCCGACGGTATAGTCCGGATAAAAGAAGGTCATTCTGTGTGGCTGTCCAGCGCGTCATCGCTGTTGGCGCGTCACCAGATTAGATGTACTGTATGCTGCCCCGGATTGTTAGTCTGGGGCAGTTTTTGTTGCTATGGATATGACCGGTTCGAAACATAAGAACAATTATCCGAGCCACCCATCTCGCATTCGGATCGGCGGTTTCTGGTGGATTGTGTTTTCGCTTGCGGCAGGGCTGGTTCTCTGGGAGCTAATCATTTGGCTGGCCAATCCCCCCGTGTTCCTTTTGCCTCCGCCGGGCCTGGTTGGGAGGCGCTTCTGGGAAGTCGCCAGCAATGGCATCCTACTGCGTCACATCTTCTATACTTTGATAGAAATTCTGGCAGGGATGGCTCTAGGTGTTTCGGCTGCATCGGCTATCGGATATCTGCTGGCTAAGTCCCCAACTGTCGAGCGTTTACTTTCCCCGTATGTTGTTGCCAGCCAGGCGATCCCCATTGTCGCCATCGCTCCCCTGCTGGTGATCTGGTTTGGTCCGGGACTGATCTCGAAAATATTGATCTGTGCGTTAATCGTGTTCTTCCCGGTTCTGATCAATACGATTGTTGGTCTGCGAGGTGTCCCTGAGGATCTACATGACCTGATGCGCTCGTTACTGGCCACACCACAACAGACATTCTGGCTGCTGGAAGTACCTGCTGCTCTTCCGGTATTCCTGGGTGGGCTGCGGGTTGGCGCCACCCTGGCAGTAATTGGGGCTGTGGTCGGGGAATTTGTCGGCGCCGATCGAGGCCTGGGTTTTTTAGTGAATCTCGCCCGTGGCCAGTATGATACCGCCCTGGTTTTTGTTGCCATCCTAACCCTGGTTATCTTGGCATTGAGCATGTATGGCATCGTGGCGTTGTTAGAACGGCGGTTGCTGGCCTGGCAGCAGCGCAAAGAACAAGATATTCTTCAACAATAAATGAATAAGGACCTGAAAATGAAACGCATAACTCTGGCAACCTTCATCACAGTTTTTATCCTGGTGGGTTGCAGCACTGCCACACCGCAGTCCACACCCGAAATTACCCCAACTGCACTGCAAAAAATACGCCTACCGATGGGCTTCCAGCCCAACATCCAATATGCGCCCTTCTATGTAGCCACGACCAAAGGCTATTTTCAGGAAGCGGGGCTCGATATCGAATTCGACTACCGACCCGAAACAGACGGGGTAGCCCTGGTAGGAGCAGGCGAGCTACCTTTTGCGATCGTCTCGGGCGAGCAGGTGCTCCTGGCGCGTGCCCAGCAGATCCCAGTGGTATACGTTCTGGCATGGTGGCATGATTACCCTGTGGCAATCACCGCCAAGCAGATCCAGAATATTCAATCTCCGGCAGACCTAAGAGGCAAACGCATCGGGCTGCCCGGATTATTTGGAGCCAGCTACATCGGGCTGCGCGCCTTGCTGGAGGCAGGTGGTCTCACCGAGCAAGATGTGACCCTCGACTCAATTGGCTACAACCAGGTCGAAGCGCTGACCAGCGACCAGGAAGATGCCGTCGTGATCTACGCCAACAACGAGCCAATCCAACTGGCTGCCCAGGGTTATGAACTCAACACCCTGGCTGTCAAGGATTACGTGCAACTGGCATCCAACGGGATGATTACCAACGAGAACCTGATCGCCAATGATCCAGACCTGATTCGGCGGATGAACCAGGCAATCTTGAAAGGTATAGCCGATACCATCGCCAACCCTGCCGAAGCCTATGAAATATCCAAAGCGTACGTCGTCGGCCTGGACCAACTCAATCCGGCGATCCAGATGGATATCCTCAACAGCTCGATTGGTTACTGGATAACAGAACAACCTGGCGTCTCCCAGCCGGCTGCCTGGGAAAATATGCAAAAGGTACTGCTCGATACGGGTCTCCTGAATGAACCGCTGGACCTGACGAAAGCCTTCACGAACGAGTTTGTCAAGCCTTGATCGGGCTGTAAAGATATGGCTGTAAGTCCACATATAGTTAATCCCAACCCCTCTATCCCGATCTTGCAGGTAAGCGAGCTATCGGCGGTATTTTCAAATGGGCAGCAGGGGTTGCAGGCCTTGGATAGGGTGACTTTTTCTGTCTATACTGAAGAGTTTATCTGTGTACTGGGTCCATCCGGCAGTGGCAAGAGCACCTTGCTGCGTATCCTGGCGGGTTTACTACCTTTGACAACCGGCGAGTTATTTTACTGTGGGCAGCCTTTGACTGGACCCCAAGGGGATATCGGGGTTGTCTTTCAAAAATCCAACTTGATGCCCTGGCGAACCGTGTTGGAAAACATCACATTACCGCTCGAGTTACGCCGCGTACCTCGTGCTGAGGCATTGAGGCAGGCACAGGAGATGGTAGAATTAGTCGGTTTAACCGGATTTGAGACAACATTACCACGCGACTTGTCGGGAGGTATGGCCCAGCGAGTGGCAATTGCCAGAGCCCTGATTCACGATCCCAGGGTGCTTTTGCTGGATGAGCCTTTTGGTTCACTGGATGCTCTCACACGTGAACGCATGGGCTCCGAGTTACTACGCATCTGGCAACATCGACGCAAAACAGTCATCATGGTGACACACTCGATTTCTGAAGCACTGTTCCTGGCCGATCGGGTGTTAGTCCTCAGCCGTCGACCCGGCCAGCTGCGCCTGGATTTACCCGTAGACCTCCCCCGCCCACGACAGGAGCAGATGCGTTATACGCCGGCTTTTGGAGAACTGGCGCGGCAGCTACGGTCAACCATCGAGGATGCTACAGAAATCTTGTGAGGAGAAATGGTTTAATGAAGAGAAGGATTGCCATCTTATTTACATTGTTGATCTCGACGCTGTTTCTACCATCCATGGCGTTTGGCCAACAAGGGTTGAAGCTGGCGCAGCTTGGAGTAGATTTATGGCCGGAATACGATCGCCCAGAAGTTTTGGTTATTTATCGAATTGGTTTACCGACCACAACCCCCCTGCCCGTAGAGCTAAGCCTGCGTATCCCAGCCTCCGCCGGCGCACCGAATGCAGTGGCTGCCCGTCAGCCAGATGGCACTTTAATTAGCCAAACCTATACAACCCAGACAGACGGGGATTGGACCACATTAACTTTTACCGCCACAACACCCGTTTCCCAGGTCGAGTATTACGATCCACAGATCAATAAATCCGGATCGCAAAGGGAGTTTTCTTATACCTGGATGGGTGATTATCCGGTCGACGAATTCTCCGTCCAGGTTCAGCAGCCATTTGATGCCTATGAGATGACGATCTCACCGGATATGGGACCAGGGGAACGCGGTCAAGATGGCCTCGTTTACTATACCGGTATCTACGGTGCCCTGGATGCCGGGCAAACCTTCGAGACAACGATTCAATATTCGAAGGATAACGACAACCTGACCACCACGAGTCTTTCAGTTGATTCAATCGGTCCGATCGACGAAAGTGCCCAGGGTCGCTCGCGTGTGATGTCGCTCCTGCCTTGGATTATTGGCGGCTTAGGATTGCTGCTGCTCGCCGGCGGTGCGCTTTGGTTTTGGCAGTCCGGGCGCAATAAAGCGGAGCAATCTCCCCGGCCGCGCCATAAGCCGGCTGCCCAGCGCCAGGCGGCTGCCGCTCGGACACCCGCTGAGCGAAGCCCCAGCGCTAATCCAACTCTGGGGGTAAATAACAGCAACCAGGAATTCGTCTACTGTTCTCAATGCGGGAAGCGTGCCGGCTCCAGCGATCGCTTCTGCCGGGCTTGCGGTACACCGCTCAGGCAAAGCTGATCATCCGGATCGTGATCTGACCGAGTGACCGTTCAATGGCACCATAAATAACGTGAAATCGGGATAAAAGGATTTTAAGTTTAACAAAACACGCCTTTATTCCTTACGCCCGAACTGAAGTTAAAATAACACACCCCGAATATCGTGATCGGGGTGTGTTATTTTAACTAAAGGTGGTGAAAGTTACTGCTCAGGAGCAGCTTTAACCTCGGGGCGGGTCATTGCGGCGGTATCGCCACCAATGTCGTCAAGGCTGTCATACAGGGTCTGTAAGACATACTGACCATTGTGAGCAAACGCACCAGGGTCTTTCTGCACCCACTGGTAGTTGTAGGCAGCTCGCAGCAAGCGCGGCGTCCACTGAGCGTAACCAGCCTCTTCGCCATTCACCTCACCATTGGCATCCGTATCCTCGAAGAAGTACGGATAGGCGGCCGGATCATAGAGAATAGCGGGAAGGCCTTGATCGGTGACGTAAGCCTGGATGGCTGCCAGCAGTGCCTCGTTCATCGTCTCAATCTCGCCGACGATGCCCTCGGTCGTATCGCCGTCGCCATCGAAGTCTACCGTGCTGATGCGGTACTTATCAGGTTCAGTGCCGCCATGGCAGGCTGCGCACTTATCGACATAGGGCAGTAATCCGTGCGGATCATGGCATTCAGAGCATACCTGGAAGCCCTGGACATGCATGTTGCGACCGTTGTACTCCTGGCCTTCGTACTGGTACATGCCCATGGCTTCATCGCCAAACAGCGAGGCGCCAGCAGCAAAGTAGTGCGGGTTGCGGAAGCGCAGGGTTGGCTCACCTTCAGCATTCACAGGTACCTCATCCGGACCGGCATCGCCAATTGCCCGGTCGACACTGACGGTTGACTCGCGGCCCTGGTGGCAGAGCAAGCAGATGTTAGCATTAACATTCTCTTCTGCATCGGGGGCATTGAAGCTCAAGATCGCGCCGCTCGGGAATTTAACCTCGGCAACCGGGTAGTTCGCCGGCCAGTTAGCCTCGTCGTGGCAGGTGGAGCACATGAAGCCATTGGCCACATGAGCCGGGGTGTTCGCCCCAGATACGCCGTCACTCTGCTCGCCAGCGACTGCCAGGAACTCCGGCAGACCTTCGGCGCTGTGGCACTTGGCACACCCACCAGGTACTTCGCCTTCCTCATCCCAGTGGCGGAAAGCTTCTTCAGAGCCGGCAAAGTGACCCTGATCGATGCGATTGGCAGCCGTCAGGTCAACCTTGGTCGCCATCTCAGAAGCATTCAGATCCTCGATTGAGTCATACAGCAATTGGATGATGTATTTACCACCGTGTGCGTATGCTCCCGGATCCTTGGTCGCCATCTGGTAGTTGTAGGCAGCCTTGAGCAGGCGAGCGGTCCAGGTGCTGTAACGATTGTCTGAGATCGCTTCATCTTCGGTGATCTGGCCATCTGTATTGGGATCGGTGAAGAAGTATGGATGAGTATCCGGATTGTAGCCAATCGGCGTGCCAACGACCTCGCTGGCATAGCTCTGGATACCAACCAACAGCAGATCACGCAGACCGGCGATCTCGTCGCGGATCGGCTCCGCCAGGTCGCCATCGCCGTCGTAGTCCACCATTGATCCGGTCATGCGGATCTTCTGGATGTCTTCTACACTGGCGACACCCTCATGGCACACAGCGCACTGCTCAACCCTCAGTTCGAGTGTATGCTGGTCGTGGCAGCCAACGCAGGTGTTGTAGCCTTCGACGTGATCGTTCTTCACATCGTAGGATTTACCTTCGTACTGGTAACCGCCCATCACGGTGCCGCCATACAGGGTAGCTCCGGCTGGGAAGTAGTGGATATTGATGAAGCCCAGATTGGCAGGTGGATCGCCGACCGGCTCACCAACTTTGTCAACTTCCTCAGTCAGGCCGAACTTCTCGATAGCCTCATCGACCTGAACCTTGGAGGCGCGGCCCTGGTGGCAGACCATGCAGCGCGCTTCGGGGCCTAAGCCGGTAACGACTGCACCGGACGGGAAGGTCACTTCGGAAAGAGTCGCCGCGGCAGCATCGTGGCAGGCATGACATTGCACAGTTTCGCCCACCGGGACACCGACAGCTTCTGCTCCATTGACAAAATTGACATAGCCAGTTGTGCTGTGGCAGGTAGCGCAGCTAGCCGGGACTTCCGCGGGATCATCCTCATTCCAGTGCACGAATGCCTCTGCATCGACAGCATTATGCGGTGAGTTAGCCCATTGTTCTTCGAATGGGACAACTTCCACAACTGGAGGTGGAGGGCAGGTTTCGCAGGTGGGGCAAGGCTCAGCCGTTGGACAGGCTTCTTGCACTGCCTCCTTTGCCTCATCTACCGCTGTCTCAGCTACCTCCGGTGCTGCGCCTGTGCAGGCTGCCATCGCCAAAGCCAGGAGCACCAGGATAGCTCCGATCAGCAAATATTTATATTTCATACGACATTCTCCTCTCAATTTCTTCATAAGAGTTAATCAGGTTTGGATTGGAACTATCTGCAACTTTTAGATTTAGCTTTCGCGCACCTCCTTCCTAAAAAGCAAGAACTAAGACCAGAAAAATAAAAAAATAACGGCTCACTATTTATCAGGTATTAACCATGCGCCGTCAGAAACTAGGCGTTATTATACTATATAATGAGTAATAGATTAGGGAGTAATCTCACAAGATAGATGTGACATTTTACATGTAAACAGCCGGTAGGGATCACCCACCGGCTGTTGTGTACCACATTCCAAATAGCCAAGTATTTTACTCAGGCGCGCCGGCCTGTATCCATTGGATCATCAAATCCAGCTCCTCCGCAGTGAGCTGGGCGAAGTGCGGTGTGTCACCGCTCTGCTTCTGAACCAGCAGACTGTTTTGCGGATCCTGGACTGCGATGACCGGGCCATTTTGACTGCCCTCCATCAGGCTAGCGTAAGATGTAACATTTAAACCCATCTGGCCATTTTCACCATGGCATACCCCGCATCGGGCGGTTAACATTGGACCAATGCTTTCTGTATAGGTCAAAGCTTTCGGTCCTTCTGGAGAAGGGGTAGGCTCCGCTGGAAGCTGAGATTCTAGTACAGCTTTGAGCTTGGGAGCGTCAAATCCGGCATAAGTCCAAACACTGCCATGACAAGCACTGTTCGAGCAAAAGGAGGTGTTGCTGGTGCCGCCCGGGTCATCCATGGTATGACAACTGGCACAGGATTCGTTGTAAACCAGGTGGTGCATAGTTATCCAGTTTTCGTTCAGATGAGAAGTTGGCTCAACCCCGCGGTTGATCTCCAGCTCGGCAACGAAATCGTTCGGTCCGGCGGTCACCGGAATGCTGTGGCACAGATTGCACTCAAGCCGGATCGCTTTGTTATCCTGATCCAGGTGCTTCCCGTCGTGGCAGCGGAAGCAGCCGGGAGAATTTTGATGGCCGATATTGTTAGGATGAGTGGTCCAGTCAGAGTTTTGCTCCGGGTAGACGCTGTTGGAATACGCATCCTGCAATACCTGGATTGCCTGGCTAATCTTATCTTGATTCTCAGCGTAGTATTCAGGATAATAAGTCTGGTAATAGCCTTCCAGGCCGGCGATATGGTTCAACCCCATTTGCTGCGTCTCAAATACACCGCTGTACAAAGCTACGGCCTGGCGGCGAATGTCGGGAATATCGCTGGAGATCTGACCGGTAGTGATCAATCCATCTATAGTTTCCTCAGGAGGGGTTACCAGGTGCGTGATCCGGTTATGGCAGGTGATGCAGTCCATCTCTTTCAGCTCATCCGGATTGATGGAGGCCGGATCGATACCACTTTCGATATCGATGTATTCCTTCACCGTACCATCCTCTAAAGTATATTTCACGTAAGGGATTTCTTGTTCTTCTGGATCGCTGGCGTAATAATAAATAGGATTTTCGATATGCCAGTGGATGCCTTTACCCAGCCCCTGGCGAGCACTTCCGCCACCGGTCTTCAGGCTGAGGTAGATATCTTCAGGTGTGTTAGCCTTATCATCTCCATAAGTTCGAATTCGTCTCAAGCTGTCATCTGAGAATTTCTCCGGAAAGTGGCACAGCTCACATGTTTCACGTGCCGGACGTAGATCATCGGCTCGGATAGGAAACTCATAGGATTTAAAAGCTGTTTTCACTACATGCTTGAGATCGCCGGCTTTGCGGGTAATGCGGGTCGCAATAAAACCCTTGCCAATATGACAGTCAACACATGCAATCCGGGCGTGCGGAGAGGTTAAGTAGGCGGTATATTCCGGCGGCATGGTATGGCAGCTGGTGCCACAAAACTCTGGAGAGTTGGTGTATTCCCAGGTGTATGCGCCAGCAGTCAACAGTATCAATGTAAATACTCCTAATACCGCATAGGGAAGGACGCGCAACCATCTTGGTGTCCCCGCAGGGGGGAAAAAGAATAATTTTATCTTATGGAAAAATTTTTTCACTCAGCTCCTCCTGGCTAAACCCGCATGAAAATCATGTGATTTCCTGCACAAAATTATAATACAACGCAGGAAAATTAAAATCTCCAAATCGCTGTGCTGGAAAAAGCTAACAGAATCCACGACCCGGAATCTGATCCTGGTAAAGCCTGAAACTCAGCAGAGGAAAGCTTGCCTTCTGAATAATATATCAACCGCCTACTGCTTAGCCCCTTCCTTGATCCAATTCAAGATGATCTGGATTTCAGCATCTGGTAATTTTCCGGCCGGCGGCATCAGGGCACCCAGTGTCTGTGTGCCAAGTAATTTCTGAGCAAGCAGACTATTGTCTATATCTCCTGGAATGATCACAGGTGCATTTTCACCAGTTGACATTGCTTTCTCATAGCTTGTTCCATCCCAGCCACCCGAAGCGCCATGACACATATTGCACCTGGCTGCTAAAACAGGTAAGATATCCCGGTCAAACGACAAAGCAGCCGGTGCGCTCGTTTCTACAGGGGTCGCGATAGCTGAGGGGGTTGCGGTAGGTGTCAGTACCTCATCTGATCTCAACTTACGGATGAAGGTAACCAGTTGCTGGATTTGTTCCCCGGATAAGATATCGCCCCAACCGATCATCGCTGTAGCT
>JAGDMX010000323.1 GCA_017860725.1 Chloroflexota bacterium
TCTGAGAATCCTGAGCTCGTTGGCACGGATAGCACTTATGAGCAACCGGCCGAGTTGGCTGCTCTGGCGGTCGAGGCAGCCGCCCCTGCCTTGGAACTGGCTGCCAAACAGGCGGGGACCACCCAGGATAATGCACCTGCCGTCAATTCGGCAGACGTAGAGTCGGCTTCTACTGGACAGGTTCAACCGCCGGCTGCCAACAGCGAACAGGCCCCAGCCACGGCTGCCGGCGATCAACCCACCGTAGGTTTTCTCGCCCCGGATTTCACGCTCAATACCATCAACGGCCAGCCACTCAACCTGTCCAGTTTACGTGGTAAAAGTGTTGTAATTAATTATTGGGTCACCTGGTGCGTGCCCTGCCTGAAAGAGATGCCGGCCCTCGAGAAACTTTACAAAGAATATGAGCAGAATGATCTGGTGGTGCTTTCTATCAATGGAATTGCACAAGATGACCTGGATAAAGTCAGCCAGACGGTCGCTGAATTAGGCCTCACTTACCCGGTTGTACTGGATGAGAATGAACAGGTCTTCAAGGCTTACTGGCTGGGTTTCATGCCGACCTCAATATTTATTGATAACCAGGGGGTTATCCGCCATATTAAATTTGGTGATGCATCCGAAGAGGAGTTTCGTACCAAGATCGAACAACTTCTGGCCGGGACGTTGTAGCCTTTGATGCCGGCCAGGATGATTCCCGAACAGCCTGATGCGCAAGGGAGCACCTGATTTCACCCACCTGGAAGATTCCGCCGGCAATCCACGCAACCGTTTGGAAAGGCCAGTGACCAATCTTGCCCCGGCTAGCCAGCTACCCGGGGCTCGCAACTTATTACAGGGCGTCTTTATTTTCCAGGAGGGGGAGCTGGTGCTGGCTAATCCGGCTGCTGCTCAGATGGTGGCTTATGAGCCGGATGAAATTTATGCCCTGGATAGCACGGGCTTCCTGAATCTGGTTCATGCGGACCATCGCTCGCGGCTGCAGCAGGCCTTGCAGGCCATTGAAGCGGGAGAGCTTGAGCCCCTGCAGCCGGAAGTTTGCTTGGTACGGCGAGACGGATCGCCCTATTGGGTGGATGTGTTGATCCACCAGGTTGACTACCAGGGTCGGTCGGCAATCCAGATCAATTGCCTGGATATCTCACAGCGCCGCCTGGCGGAAGATAGTTTGCGTCAGCATGTTCACCGTCTGCAAATCCTGCATGATATCGAACATACCAGCTTATCTGCCCAGGATGAACGCGCCAGCGCTCGTGCCGCTTTACGGCACATTCACACGGTTGTACCATCCTACCGCGCCAGCAGTGTTGTGCTAATCGACTTAGGAGTCAAGGAGGGACAATTGTTGGCGCTGGATTTCAACCGGCGCATGACGGATTGGGACATCCGCAAAACCTATTCCATTGACGAGCTTTCTGTCGATCTGGATCCATTGAAAGATGGCCATCCCTATCTGGTCGATGATATCGATCAACTGACGCGCATGACAGCTTTGCAACACGATATGCAAGGTCTGGGGATTCGGTCATATCTTGCAGTCCCTCTACGCTTGAGCGGCGAGCTGATCGGAACCCTCAATCTGGCTTCCGACCAGCCAGGGGCATTTCAGCCTGAACATATATCTATCGCCCAAGAAGTAGCTGATTCACTAGCCGTAGCCATCCAACAGGCCCGCTTGCGCCGTGCCGAACAGCAGCGTCGGCAGGAAGCTGAGATCATGCGCGACGTCATGGCTGCCCTGGCCAGTGCAGCGACGATGAACCAGACTCTAGAGATAATCCTGGTCAACTTGCGCAACGTGATCGAGTACGACCGCGCCGGCTTGTTTTTACTGGACGAGAGCAATAACTATGTCCTGACCGAAAAAACCGGCATTGGTCAGGAGCCATTGCCTGCCGTTCAGCAGGTTGGGGATCCACTGGTCGAGGAGTTTCGCCGTACCCGGCGCCCGGTGTTTGTGCACGATATCCAGGTAGACACCCGCTTTGGCAACTGGACAGATATGCAATCCGTACGTGGCTGGATGGGTGCCCCATTGATTGCCGGAGAAGAAGTGATCGGCTTTCTTTCATTAGGCTCTCTGCAGCCGGGCGCATACGGCGCTGAAGATGCCGCTATGATCCAGGCCTTTACCTCCCAGGTGGCGGATGTTTTAGAACGGACACGTCGGCACGACCAAACCTATCGCCGGACGGAAGAGATGGAGGTGCTTTCCTCGATTACGATCGCACTCGGTCAGGCCGAGACCAGTGAGAGCACATTGTCCGCGATTATGGATCTGGTTACGCGCTTCTTTGGCGCGTTGCGCGGCGTGTTCCTCTTCCCTGATAAGGCCAAATCTCAGCTAGTGGGTAAGCTGAGTCCGGATGGTAACGTGGTCACCTTGAGCTACCCCGTGGAGGAGGATCTCCTCTGGCAGGTCTTCACCTCCGGGCAGTCTGCAGTCGTCGCCGACGTCCGGCCTTATTTGCGGGAATCCGCCCCTGAGATTTACCGGTTATTGTTCCGCGGCATGCAGTCCGCCGCCGCCCTTCCCATTCGCGCGGAAAATGCAACCTTAGGCGTGTTGTGTTTTACGTTCGATAGCTGGCGCGCTTTTGCAACCGAAGAATTAAAGCTATATAATGCTGTTGCCGAAGTTGCTGGGACCTCCCTGCGCCGGGCGGTGGTCCTGGAGGGGCTGGAGAAGCAAGTGGATGTGCGTACCCAGCATCTCTCCACGCTCTACCATATCAATGCCATCGCCAGTGAGCGCCTGGATTTGCAGGTGATCCTTGACCAGATTCTCAAAATCACATTGCAGTCGATGGACAGCGTGTCTGGGGCAATCCACTTGCTTAGATCGGCACGCAATGAGCTTCATCTGTTTGTACAGCAGCAGCTCCCCCAGGAACTATTGGTGGATTTTGAATTGATGCCTCTGAACAGTGGATTTTGGCATTCTCTGGTTGAGGCGACTTCCCCTCTGGTTGTATCCGATTTGCGCAGCGATAATCGCCTGCCATCATGGCTGTTACAGCGCAGCCAGGAGCACGCCCGGGCTTTTATTAGCACCCCCATTCGCGCCAAGGGCCAGCCGCTGGGCTTGCTCAGCATTTTCAGCCAGAATATCCACGAATACACTGTCGATGATATTACGCTGCTGATGACGATTGCCGACCAGATTGGCCTCTTTGTCGAGCGTGCCCGCTTGATTAAGCAGGCCGAGCAGGCTGCCGTGGTAGAAGAACGCCAACGCCTGGCGCGTGAACTGCATGATTCGGTTACTCAGCTGCTTTACAGCCAGGTGCTTTTTGCTGGAGCCGGACTGAAGGTGCTCAATCAAGGAGACCTGCCTTTGATCCGCCAGCACCTGACACGCATTGACCAGGCCGCATTGCAGGCGTTGAAAGAGATGCGCTTGCTGGTTTATGAGCTGCGACCGCTGGATTACCTGGAAGAAGGGCTTGCAGGCGCTCTGCAGCGCCGCCTGGACGCCGTTGAGAAGCGCACCGGTATGAACGCCCGCCTGGTGGTCAGCGGCAGGCTGAACCTGGACGAATCCACTGAAATGGCTCTCTATCGCATTGCCCAGGAAGCGCTCAATAACACCCTCAAGCATGCCAGCGCCACAACGGTCAGCGTGGAAATTCGTGCCGACCCCGGCCTAGTAGAGCTGGAGGTAGCCGACAACGGCTGCGGCTTCGATCTGCCGGATAAGCTGGTTCGTGGTGGGATGGGGCTGGCCAGCATGCAGGAGCGCACCGCAGCTTTGAACGGCTCTTTGCAGATTCTGACCCGACCGGGAGGTGGCACCCGGGTGATTGCCACAATTGAGGAGTCAAAATGACTGAGATCATTCGCGTTTTAATTGTTGACGACCATACCGTCGTCCGCGATGGTTTGAACGCCCTGCTCGCGGCTGAACCGGGCATGGAGGTGGTTGGCTCGGCTGCCGATGGTATCGAAGCGGTCAGATTGGCTCAAGAGCTCAACCCGGATGTTATCCTGCTGGATCTGGTGATGCCGCGCATGGATGGCGTCCAGGCGACAATTGAAATCAAGCGCAATAATCCCGACGCCCGCATCCTGGTGCTGACCAGTTTTGCGGAGAATCACCAGGTCTTCTCGGCGATTAAGTCCGGCGCTATCGGCTACATGATGAAAGATACCTCCTCCGAAGAGCTTATCCAGGC